>CAZDAP010000032.1:0-10555 GCA_964503585.1 uncultured Lachnobacterium sp.
TGAAAAAGAAAATAAACAAATGAAAAAAGAATTGCCTTTTAGGCGACTACTCCGTGTGCTATTTGGCGAAACGCCAAATTACACGTCTAAAAATAAAAGGAGGTTGCATGCGAGCATGCACCTCCTTTTTTTATTCGCTTACTTGGCTAAATCTATAGACTAAAATCAAAATTCTGACCTACCATCTTCTCCTGTTCTGTCATAACAGAATCTGCTTTGGCTTCATACATAACATCCTGAATCTTTTTCAGTAAATCCTCCATGCTAGAAGCAGAAACGGTGGTTAAATCTTCCTTGCTTCTAGAGCGGGCGGTGGATATTTTTTCGCTGGCGGCCTTTTCTGCAGCCTCTTTCGCGTTTGCTTTCTTTTCTGCGCGTTTTTCTTCGATATTGTTTTCAATACGTTCTTTCTGAGCAGCTATGGATTTATCTACAACTGCGAAATAAGATGTGGTACCATCGTCATTGAATTCAATACCAAAGGATTTGACATTGACGCCGGATTCTTTTAACTGTTCTAATAAATCAGGCATCTGAGCCTTGGCATCATCAATGAGTTGTTCGTTCTGTGTGCGAACATTTTCGTCAGTGGCCATCTGTTCCACTTCATCTTCAGAAATGAGAACAATCATGCTCTTATCACTTATGAAATTAGAAGTATAATTCTTAGCTTCATCGATTTTTCCATTTTCCACAAGAACAAATTCTACATCACTGTATTTTGATTTTAACTCTTCATAATAACTAGAAGCGGTTTCGCTAAGTTCTGGATTTCCAACTGTATTTTTTGTGTTGGTATTTTTTGTTGCTTCGTTATTCACCTTATTATAATTTCCCTGAAGCGAGGAAATTATATTGTCCATACTAAATAATTGGCTCATTTTTGACTCCTCCTTGTCATATATCTGCAATTCCGTTTGCAATGCTTATTATTCTAGTTATCTTATATATCGACGAGCGTCTGATAATTGTTAACTGTATCATAACAAAAAAATATGCATTTTTCTATAAGAAGTCGTATGCTTTTGGTTTTCTTTTATAATATTTAGTGTTAAAATATATGTTGGATTAAAATGTCACAAGAAAGGAAAACCTATATGCAAACAGGACTATACTCAATAGTAAGTGGACTGTGCCTTTTGTTCATGATATTTTTGTATCTTCGAATGATGAGCAGCGTTGCTCGAAGTGAGAAGAGAGATATTTATATAGATATTATGATTATTGGTATGGTATATCTGGCGGCCGATGTGATGTGGGGTGTTGTTTATGACAATTTACTTCCAGTTCCAGTGGTGTTGCAGAAACTCCTTTATTCAATATATTATTCCAGTTCGGCAATTCTTTCCTATCGCTGGTTTATATATGTAGAATATATGCAGGAATCGGTTTTTTATAAGAATCAGGTTGTGAGAACGATCTCGAAACTTCCGATGATATTTGTAGTGGTAATATCCGCATTATCCATGTGGACGGGACAATATTTCTATATCAGTGAGCAGGGAGCTTATTGCAGAGGTGAGTGGTATATTTCACAGTTAGTGTTCACTTATGGATATATTCTGTTCGCGGCAGGAAAATTGGCACTTAAGATGCTTTCCACGAGGGATTTTGAAGCCCAGAATACCTACATGATTATGTTGTCATATTTTCTTTTCCCTGCGGTATTTGGGGTTTTGCAGATTGCAAATGCAGAAAAGCCGTTTTTGTGTATAGGTATTGCCATGGCAACCTTGCAGACCTACCTGTTTTATGTAACTTATGAAAAAGAACGAGAACTTAGTTCATCAAAAATTCATAGTTTAACCAGATTGTTTATTAGTTCTTATTATTTGAATTTGCAGACAGGAAAATGTGAATACTTAAGTAAAGAGGACGAGCGGACTGAAAATTATCTGACAGGAGATTTTTACAAGAATGTTCCTCAGTCATACAAAGAAGCGATTCGAAGTTATGTTGACAATTTTGTGCATCAGGAAGACAAAGAGACTTACCTCGCGATGTGTGATGATGCATATATTGTGAAAAATTTAAGTGTAGAAAAACAATTCTACTATTTTAACTACAGACAGGTTGTAGATGGAAAAGAAAAATGGTATCGCATGCATGTAATTGCAGCAGCGTTTTTCCCAAATGGTGAAGCGAAAAGTGCTGTAATGGGTATTATGGATGTAGATAGTCAGGTGCGCAATGAGATTAGTCAAAAAGCAGCGGTGGAAGAGGCTTTAGTACAAGCGGAAAATGCAAATAAAGCCAAAAGTGATTTCTTATCCAGCATGTCTCATGATATTCGTACACCAATGAATGCCATTATGGGATTTACCACTTTGGCACAAAATCATATCGAAGATAAGGTGGCAGTGCAGAGTTATCTGAGAAAAATACTTTCCGCAGGACAGCATCTGTTGAATCTGATTAATGATATTTTGGATATGAGTCGTATTGAAAGTGGAAAGATACACATTCAAGAGGATGAGGTGTCATTAAATGAGATCGTGTATGAGATAGAAAATCTTATGCAATCCATGGTGGAAGAGAAGAGATTGAAGTTTATTGTAAATAAAAATATCGTAAATAATTATGTTTTTTGCGATAAACTACGATTGAATCAGATTCTTATCAATCTGTTGGGGAATGCGGTGAAGTTCACACCCGAAGGCGGCACAATTACGCTGGATATCAAACAGGAGATGGTTGCTCCAGAAGGATACGGGGTATACTTCTTTAAAGTAAAAGACAATGGTGTAGGAATTGCAAAGGAATTTCATGAGAAAATATTTGAAGCCTTTGAGAGAGAGAAAATTACGGAACAGAAGGGAATCCAGGGAACTGGTCTTGGACTTGCCATTACAAAAAATATCATAGAAATGATGGGTGGCAGAATTAGTCTGGAAAGCGAAGTTGGAAAAGGAACCGAGTTCACAGTCAAGGTAATGTTTGCTCTGCAGGATGTAGACGATGCAGAATTAAGCATGGAGGAATCCCTAGAACAAAAAGAACAGAAAGAGAAACAAGAGCGAAGCGAGCAGAGAGAACTCTTCAAGAATAGAAAAATTCTTTTGGTAGAAGATAATAATCTGAATCGTGAGATTGCACGAATTCTTCTAAAAGAGGAAGGCTTTATCGTGGATGAGGCAACCAATGGACAGGAAGCCATTGATATGTTGTCCAGTGCAAAAGATGGAGAATACGCAGTAATACTGATGGATATTCAAATGCCAGTTATGGATGGATATGAGGCTACAAGAGAAATTCGAAATCTCCCAAATCGTATGCTTGCACATACACCAATTATAGCAATGACCGCAAATGCATTTGAGGAAGAGAAGAAAAAAGCATTGGCTTGCGGTATGAATGGACATGTAGCGAAACCAATTGATGTAAATATTCTTTTCAAAACAATTGAAGGAATCTTAAAATAAAAAAAGAAAGAGGAAAATCAATCATGAAAAAAACAAAAATTGTATGTACTATGGGACCAAATTCAAATGATTTGGAAGTAATGAGAAAATTAGTGCAGGGTGGCATGGATATTGCACGTTTTAACTTTTCTCATGGTGATCACGCAGAACAGAAAGAACGTATGGATGCCTTAAAGAGAATTCGTAAAGAAGAAGGAAAACATATCGCAATTCTTTTAGATACAAAGGGACCAGAAATCCGTACTGGTTTATTGAAAGATGGACAGAAAGTACAGTTAGTAGAAGGCGATGAATTTGTCCTTACTACAGAAGAAATTGAGGGTGACAACAAACGAGTAAGCATCACATATGAAGGACTTGTGGAGGATGCAGAAATCGGTGGAAAGATTTTGATTGATGATGGTCTGATTGAATTAAAAGTTGAAGACATCAAAGGCAAAGATATTATTTGTAAGGTTATCAATGGTGGCGAATTAGGACAGAGAAAAGGTGTAAATGTGCCAAATGTACCTATTCGTCTTCCAGCTATTACAGAAAAAGATAAAGAAGATATTCGTTTCGGTGCACAGCAGGATGTAGATTTTATTGCTGCTTCCTTTGTTCGTAACGCAGATTGTATCCGTCAGATTAAAGATGTGTTGAATGAATGTGGTGCTCCATATACACCAATTATTGCTAAGATTGAAAATAAAGAAGGTATCGACAACTTAGATGAAATCTTAGAAATTGCTGATGGTATCATGGTTGCACGTGGTGACCTGGGTGTAGAAATTCCAGCGGAAGAAGTTCCATACATTCAGAAGATGATGATTAGAAAATGTAAAGAATGCTACAAACCAGTTATCACAGCAACACAGATGTTGGATTCTATGATTCGTAATCCACGTCCAACCCGTGCAGAAGTAACAGACGTTGCAAATGCCATTTATGATGGAACAGACGCAGTTATGCTTTCTGGCGAAACTGCTCAGGGTAAATATCCAATTGAAGCATTAAAGATGATGGTTCAGATTTGTGAAAACACAGAATCACACTTAGATCATGAAGAAATTCTTTCTAAGATGAAAAAACAGCGTATGAAAGATACAACAAGTGCATTAGGATATGCAACTGTTTCTACAGCGTCAAATTTAGATGCAAAATGTATTATTGCACCTACAGGTTCTGGTGCAACTGCACGTATTATTTCAAAATTCCATCCAAATATGGACGTGCTTGCAGTTAGTCCAAATGCAAGAGCACTTCGCAGAATGCAGATTTACTGGGGCGTAAGACCTTATGAATCTATGCAGATGGATACAGCAGAAGCAATTTGCAGCAATGCAATTGAAACTGCAAAAGACAGAGGTTTTGTAGAAGCAGGAGATTTAGCTGTGCTTACAGCAGGTATCCCTTCTCCACATGTTGGTGGATTTGATTATGGTGTAAGTAACATGATGAGAATTGTTACAATCGAATAAAATAGGAGTCTAAAGATGAAGAAAAGTAAACACTTTAGAAAAGATGTTATTATAGCAAGAATCATTTTTGCTGTGCTTTGTATTATAATAGGAGTTTTAATTGGCTCAGGTGTTTCTGCTTTGAAGAAAAATATCAGTGATAGCGGAGATTCGCAGCAGACCAATAGCCAGACACAGACAACCGTAGATACACAGAAGACGGAAGTAGAGCCATCCATTGATAATACAGAAACAACACAGGATACCGTTTTATATGCAGTGCCAACCACAGAGGTTCGTCTTCGTGAAGAACCAAATACAAGTTGTACAACATTGGCAAGAATTTCAGCAGGAACAAAATTGCCACTCTTAGAAACAGTAGATGGTTGGTATAAAGTTTCATATGATGGATTAGAAGGTTATATTAGTGCTGACTATGCCACCATTGAAACAGGAGAGGAAGCCTCTGCGGTAGAAGGAACTTATGTAATTATGCTAGACCCTGGTCACCAGTTGACCGGGGATAGCACTTTAGAGGCAAATGGACCTGGTTCTACAGAGACGAAGGCTCGTGTAACCGATGGTGCAACTGGTACAACAACAGGTGTCCCAGAGTATGAATTAACATTGGAAATAGGGCTTATGCTTCGTGATGAACTGGTAAGCCGCGGTTACACAGTGCTTATGACTCGTGAAACCAATGATGTGAATATCAGCAATATGGAACGTGCACAGTTGGCAAATGAGGCGGGAGTAGATATTACCGTTCGTATCCATGCAAACTCTTATTCAGATAATTCTGTTTATGGAGCAGAAGCATTGGCACCATCTACAGGAAATATCTATGTAGGTGACCTTGCGGAGGAAAGTCAAAGACTCAGTCAGGCAATTATTACAGCATATTGTGATGCAACAGAAATGAACAATCGTGGTGTAAAAATTGATGATACAATGACAGGAATTAACTGGTGTGAAATGCCAGTTACAATTATTGAATTAGGATTTATGTCAAATCCAACAGATGATACCAATATGCAGGATGATGCGTATCAGCAGAAAATGGTAAAAGGTATCGCAAACGGAATCGATGCGTATTTCGGATTATAGAAAAAGAGGAATAACAAATGAATTGGTTACTTTATGCAATACTGGGGGCGGTTTTTGCGGGCTTATCGCCAGTTTTAGCGAAAAGTGGCATGCATAAATCAAACTCACATTTGGCAGCTGCCTTGCGGGGTACATTTTTATTTTTGGCGGCATGGTTCATGGTAAAACAGACAGGAACAGGTTTGTCGCTTTCTGCTTTGGAGAATACCTCCTTTTTGTACCTGCTTTTTTCAGGGGTGGTAACAGGTATGGTTTGGGTATGTCTCTTACGAGCATTGCAGTTAGGAGAAGTTGTAAAGGTCGTACCAATTGTAGAAGGAAGTATTATTCTCAATTTGTTAGTGGGAATTTTCTTTTTTAATGATGGTGTGAACTGGAATAAAATTATTATTTTAGTAGTACTGATTGCAGGAACATTGATGATGGGATTAAAAGGTTCTGGTCGTGGTGGAAAAAAAGGTTCATGGCTGGGATATGCAGTGGGAGCAATGGTACTTACTACTGTAACCGTTGTTTTAGAAAGAATTGGTTACAGTGGAATAAATTCTTATTATGAAAGATGCGTTCGTTATGGAATTGCTCTAATTGTAGTTTGGGTAATTACCTTTGCGACGAGAGGATATAAAGGCCTTCGCTCCATGTCCTTTTTGGATGGTGTTTATCTGTGTTTATCAGGTGCATCTATGGGTGGAGCATGGTATTGTTTTCATCAGGCATATGTCATGGGTGTAAATGCCAATGTAGCCTGGGTAGAGAAGTTTGACCTGGTAGCAGCAGTTGTACTGGGGTGTGTATTTATGCGAGAACGATTAACGATTCGAGCAATCTTCGGCATGTTTTTCATGATGCTTGGTTTTTGGTTATTACAGGCAGATTTGCCTATTATTCCATTATAAAATGAGGGGGAAATGTTTATGGTCATTTGATGTGTCAGGCAACATATAATGGTTTAAAAGAACAGACAGGCAAACGTCCATTTGTAATTACCCGTGCATGTTATGCAGGAACACAGAAATATTCTACGGTTTGGACTGGCGAAAAGGTAGAAGGAAAACAGTATATTTTAAAAGATGCGCCTATCGACGTATGTCCAATGTACATCAAGGCAGGAAGCATCATTCCAACCTATGAAGTAGTGCAGTATGTGGGTGAATTAACCAAAGAAATGTTACACGAAGGATATCCAGTATATGAGGAAATCACTTCTGTAGTATTAGGAAAATAGAAACTCTGACACCAAACGATTATTTTTTCATATTCTATATTGATAGAAGAATGGAGAAATAAAATGGAGTATAGAGATAATTATATGAATAAAATTCCTTTTTATATGACCTATCCAATGCAGAATATGTATTTGACGGAGATGGAGTATGAAAAGGATATGGAACGAATGAAGGAGTTGTATCCAAGGGAGGTAAGACAACTTCAGGATATGGTGGAAAGACGTTGTGACGAAATGGAATACGAGGGCAGTAGAATGTATGATGAAAATCCAGATCGCCACATGTTAGAGGAAGAGGCACGTCGTTTATATGAGAGATTTATCCGAGAAAATCCCCAGTATAATATGATGATGCCACCACCGATGCCACGTCCAGAAGGTCCGATGGAACCAAGACCACAGAGACCAGGCATGCCAATGCCACGCCCAGATGATATGAGATTGGAAATGCCAATGCCACGTTCAGAAGATATGCAGATGCAGCAGTATGGAAGAAGACGTGACGATTCATGGCTTGAAAGTTTGATTAGCATTTTGTTCCATGATGAAATATATCGTAGAAGATGTAGAAATCGCAGATGTAGACGTTGGTGGTAAGTATCGACGAAATTAGTTACGTAAGGTGAGAATAATGAATAATAAAGTCACAAGAATAGCTGTACTGGTTGCGGTATTTATAGGTGCAACAATCACGTTTAGTGTTTTAGGAAATAAAGTGAATAAAGATGTGACAATGACAATGGAAGAAGCGACATTACCTGTTATGCAGTTTGTTTATAACGATACAGTTTTAAACGAACTGCATGGATATACACAGGAAATGGATATGCTTTCCATGCGAGATGGTTTGATTCCAATAGGAGATAGTCGTACATTGGAATTGGAACTTATGACTTATGGGCAGACGATTGATAATCTTTCTTATAAGATTCGAAGTATGGATAGCGAGCGTTTGTTGGTAGAGGAAGAATCAGCAGATATCGTGTCTAATCAGGATAAAGTAGAATGTCAGGTAAAACTTCCAAGTCTTTTTGAAGAAAATGTTGAGTATAATATGGAAATTGCTGTTACAATGGGAGATCAGAAAATTTATTATTATACTCGAATTGTTCATGCGCCAGACTGTTATACAGATGAAACCTTAGCGTTTGCTTTGCAGTTTCACCAGTACACCTTCCGTGACGATGCAAGTACATTTATACCAACATATATGGACCCTGCCACAGGAGATGCAACGAATCTGGCATACGTTGATTTATCCTGTACCTTGGGGCAGATTACATGGGGAAAATTTGAAGGTGTAAAACTGACAGAACCAGTGGCGTCCTTTAAAGAAGTGAATCAGTCTTATAACGTAATTACTTTAGATTATGTTATGACAAATGTGAATGAAAACAATGAAGTAGAATATTATAATGTGGAAGAGTACTATCGTTTGAGACAGACCAATACTCGAATTTATGTGTTGAATTTCGAACGTAGAATGAATCAGATTTTCCGCAGTGAAAATGACTTTTTGCTAGGAACTACAGCGATTCAGCTAGGTATTCGTGACAAGGATGTAGAATTTTTGGCGAACGATTCTGGTGATGTGATTGCCTTTGTTCAGGAAGGGGAATTATGGAGTTATGATCGAACAAACAATTCCATAACACAGGTATTTTCTTTCCGTGGACTCGAAGGAATCAATAATAGAGAAAATTGGGATCAGCATGATATTGAAATTGTTCGTGTAGATGAGGCAGGAAGTATCTCCTTTTTGGTTTATGGTTATATGAATAGAGGTATCCATGAAGGTTCTGTTGGAGTGGGCGTATATTATTACGATGCGCTGTCTCAGACAGTAGAGGAAGAAGTGTTTATTTCCACCGATAAATCCTATGAGGTTTTGAAAGCGGAATTAGGAGAACTCATGTATGTAAATGAGCAAAAACAATTCTTTTTCCTTATGAATAATTGTGTTTATGAAATGGATTTGACAAATTTTGAAATAAATACACTTGTAAAGGGTGATACCAATGAGTGTTACGCAGTATCAGAAAGTGGAAGATATTTGGCGTGGATTCATTCAGAAAATTTGAATTCTAGTGAGAGTGTTACACTAGAAGATTTGAAGATGGGAATTACTTATGAAATCACATCAGGAACAAATACGTATTTAAAGCCTATAACATTTATTGGTGAGGACTTTGTTTATGGTGTTGCAAATAAGTCTGATGTAAAAGAAGATGCCGTAGGAAATTTAATGTTCCCTATGTCAGCAATTGAGATTCTGAATACCTCAGAAGAAAAGCAGGAAGTTATTAAAACCTATCGTCCACAAATAGGAAAAATAGGAGAAGTATCGGTAGATGCCAACAACGTATATTTACAATTAGTGTCCGAAGAAAATGGACGCTATGTGGAAGTTGGTTCAGATACGATTATGAATCGAGAATCCGAGGCTGTAAATGGAGTTGCCATTGCAACAACCAAATCGGAAGTAAAGCAGACACAGGTATCGCTGACCATGAAGGATATTGGGAAGGCGGAAGAAGTAGAGATTGTTATTCCAAAACACATTGTAGTTGAAGAAGATAGAACGGTTGTGTTTGATTTGGAAACACAGGGCTATTATTACGTATATGTAAAAGGTGAAGTTCTTCTTGCAACCAAAGATCCAGCAGAAGCGATAAAAGTAGCAAATATAAATTATGGCGTTGTAGTCGATTCGGATGTAAATTATATATTCAAGAGGGAACGTAGTACTACGCAGAGTGCACTTACCAATTTGTCTGTAAATGAAGCAGATGTAAGTGCATCTTCCATGACAAAATGTATCAGCATTATGTTGAAGCGTGAAGGTGCTGGAATTGGTGTAAGTGATTTAATAGATGCGGGTCAGACACCAATTGAAATTGTTACAAGTGCCTTTAAGGATTACCAGGTATTAGAACTGAAGGGATCTGTCATGGATGAACTGATGTACTTTGTAGATCAGGGTACCCCAGTTCTTGCAAAAACTGGAGATAATCAGGCCATTTTATTGATTGGATATTCTGCAAATTATGTATACTATTATGAACCAAATAGTGGTCAGACGAAAACAATCGGTTATGAAGAAATGGATGAACTTTTCTATCAGGGTGGAAATTACTTTATTGCTTATGTAAAATAATGGAAAAGTTATTGTGAAATTGAACAATAAAGAAAACCCAAAAAAGAATCCTTAGTGAAAGTTTAACAGAATTTCTAGAATCGCTTGCAAAACCTTGAAAATTAGGCTATATTTGGATTTGTATTTTAGGATTGGAATAAGGAGTGCGTTATGAGCAGAAAAAATGTAATTGTTTCTAATGTATCAGAAGGCCACGCTAATCCAA
>CAZDAP010000033.1:0-10520 GCA_964503585.1 uncultured Lachnobacterium sp.
TTACTTCACCAGCCATATAGTCACGCTGAACACTGTTCACTGTAGGATTCTTGTTGGAATTCTCCTGTTTTACTTCTTCGTTATTACATTCTAACAAACTAAGAATCTGTTCATCCGTAGAGTTTGATTTACGAACCAATGCTCTCTTATATCTATATGTGATGTAGTTACGCGCTACATTAAATGCACGATGGTTCATCAACTGGTTTTCTACCATATCCTGAATTTCTTCTACGCTTGGTGAACGCTTCATGTTTTCGCAGGCATTTTCTACGTTTTCTGCAATTTCCTGAATGGTCTGATCTGATAACTTTTCATAATCTAATACAGATTCATTTGCTTTGATAATAGCAGCGATGATTTTCTGAATATCAAATACTACTTCACTACCACTTCTTTTGATAATTTTCATTCGTTTCTCCTCCACTTCTAATACAACACTATCTAAATGAGGCAACCTCCGCCATTGTTATCATTTATATTGTGCTTTCTTATTACGCCACGTGCTTCGCACATAGCATGGCACAGATGCGCACTTCGGCGCGGTATAATGACTTTTGTCATTATACCATATGTAGTGGTTTTGTCAACGAATGAAATCTACAGATTGTGGTTCACTTTAGCACAAAAAAGCATGAAAAAACGCCGAAAAATCAAGGTTTTCGGCGTCTCTTCGTCATAATTAATAAATTTTTCCAGAAAAATTTGTATAGTTTTATTTTGTGTTTTCTTCTACCAAATCCACTATATTTTGTGCCAATCGATCCAAATACTCACGAAATGTAGTAAATTCTTCTTCACTAAAACCACTTTTCATCCCTTCTTCCAAACGAATGACATTTTCTCTGGCTACCTCATCAAACTGTAATCCTTTTTCCGTCATCTCTAGTTTTTTCAATCTAGCATCCTTTTCCATCGGAACTCTTCGGATTAAACCATTCTTTTCCATCACCTTTAAAATGTTAGTAGCTGTCGCACCAGAAATAGAAAATTCTGTTTCCAGATTCTTTTGAAAAATATCTTCATTCTGATGAGCACGAAGATAGTGCATAGTGGCACACTGCATACGAGTTGGTTCTATACCAGCTTTTTCCCATGAGGTATTAAAATATCGATCTATATAATTATGAATGATACGAATTTTATGTCCTATGTCATGATTTTTATCTTTATTCTGCATCATGATCCCCAGCTTTCATACCTGTGTAGAGCTGATAATACTTGCCCTGTTCTGCAATAAGTTCATCGTGGCTGCCTCGTTCAATAATGCGACCCTGTTCCAAAACCATGATACAGTCGCTGTTTCGAATGGTTGAAAGTCTGTGTGCAATAACAAAGGTTGTACGTCCGTGCATCAACTTATCCATACCATCCTGTACAATACGTTCGGTACGGGTATCAATAGAACTGGTTGCTTCATCCAAAATCAATACCGGTGGATCTGCAATTGCCGCTCTGGCGATAGCAAGAAGCTGTCTCTGTCCCTGGCTAAGATTTGCTCCGTCTCCTGTCAGTACCGTATCATATCCATCTGGAAGTTGGTGAATAAAGGTATCTGCATTGGCAAGTTTTGCTGCTGCAACTACTTCTTCATGGGTTGCATCTAATTTTCCATAACGGATATTGTTGGCTACTGTATCCGTAAACAAATGGGTATCCTGTAATACGATACCAAGAGAACGTCTTAAATCCGATTTCTTAATCTTATTAATATTGATACCATCATAACGAATCTTACCATCCTGAATATCATAGAAACGGTTAATCAGATTCGTAATAGTTGTTTTACCTGCACCAGTAGAGCCAACGAAGGCAATTTTCTGACCTGGTGTTGCAAACATCTTGATATCATGAAGAACCATCTTCTCTGGCACATAACCGAAATCAACACCGTCAAATACTACATCACCTTTTAATTCTTCATATGTAACAGTGCCTTCTTCTTTGTGTGGATGTTTCCATGCCCATCTTCCGGTGCGTTCTTCACACTCTACCAACTGTCCATCTACTTCTTTTGCATTTACAAGTGTTACATATCCTTCGTCTACTTCAGGCTTTTCATCTAAGAGTTTAAAAATACGGTCACAACCTGCAAGGGCCATGATAATACTGTTCATCTGCTGTGTCACCTGTGTAACAGGCATGTTAAAGCTCTTGTTAAAGGTCAGGAAGCTTGCTAATTTACCAACTGTAAATCCACCAAATCCTGCAAGTGCTAACACACCACCAACCATAGCACAAAGCACATAACTGATGTGGCCTAAGTTACCATTTACTGGTCCCATCATACTAGCATAAAAGTTCGCATTGTTCGCACTATCGAAAAGTTTTTCATTTAACTGATTAAACTCTTCGGTATTCTTGTCTTCATGTGTAAATACTTTTACAACTTTCTGACCAGTAAGCATTTCTTCTACAAAGCCGTTTACTTTACCAAGATCCTGCTGCTGTGCCACGAAATAGCGGCTGGAAAATCCTGCAAAACGTCCAGATACAAGAATTGTAACTGTAATCATAACAAGTGTTAAAATGGTAAGTGGAACACTTAAAATACACATGTTGATGAAAATCGTAACGATGGTAATCAAGCTGTTAATAATCTGAGGAATACTCTGGCTAATCAACTGACGAAGTGTATCAATGTCGTTTGTGTACATGGACATGATGTCACCATGAGCATGGGTATCAAAATAACGGATTGGTAAATCCTGCATATGAGAAAACATTTCTGTTCTCATATCGCGAATACATCCCTGTGATACATAAATCAGTACCTTCTGCTGTACAAAGGATGCAACAACACCAAGCGCATAGAAACATGCCACACGAGCCATAGCATTAAGTAATGGACCGTAGTCAGGGTTAGCCTGACCGAGCATTGGTGTAATATAATCATCAATCAAAGTCTGCATGAACAATGTTCCCTGCACACTACATAATACAGATGCCACTATACAGATGAGTACGACAACATAATGTACTGCATAACGGGAAAAGATAAACTTCATCAAACGAGCAAGAAGTTTTCCTGGGTTATCAATTTTAGGCATTGGACCTTTTGGTCCTCTACCTGGTCCTCCTGGTCCTGGCATTAGTTGTCACCTCCTTCATCAAAGTCTCCACCACCGCTGGTCTGTGCTTCATAGATGTCGCGGTAAATATCATTTGTTTCTAATAATTCTTCATGTGTACCAAATCCAACCACACAACCATCATCTAAAACAATGATACGGTCTGCTTCCTGTATAGAGGAAATACGCTGTGCAATGATGATTTTGGTAGTACCTGGAATCGCAGTCTTAAATGCAGCACGGATATTTGCATCGGTTGCAGTATCTACCGCACTGGTACTATCGTCAAGAATCAGTACCTTTGGTTTTTTCAATAATGCTCTTGCAATACAAAGTCTCTGTTTCTGACCACCCGATACGTTGGTACCACCCTGTTCAATATGGGTATTGTATTTATCTGGGAAGGTCTGAATAAATTCATCCGCACATGCCATCTTACATGCTTCGATACATTCTTCGTCAGTCGCATTTTCATCACCCCAACGAAGGTTATCTAGGATAGAGCCTGAGAATAATACATTCTGCTGTAATACAACGGATACTTCATTACGAAGTGTATCCAAATCATATTCGCGTACATCTCTTCCGCCTACATAAACAGCCCCTTCGTCTACATCATATAAACGGCTAATCATACTTACTAATGTAGATTTTGAACTACCAGTTCCACCCATAATACCAATGGTTTCACCAGATTTAATCTCTAAATTGATATTATTAAGTACAGGATCTTCGGATGTTTTTGCATAACGGAATGTAGCATTTTCAAAACGGATACTTCCATCTTTTACTTCCATAACTGGATTTTCTGGATTTATAATCGTTGCTTCTTCATCTAATACTTCACAAATACGTCTCGCACTTGCTGCACTCATAGACATCATAACGAAAATCATTGCCAACATCATAAGGTTCATGAGAATGTTCATACAATATGTAAGAAGTGCCATTAATTCACCAGTTTCGATATATCCAACCAAAATGAACTGTGCACCAAACCAGCTGATTAAAAGAATACAACTATATACCGTTAACATCATGGCTGGGTTATTCCACATAACGATACTTTCTGCTTTTACAAAAGTCTCGTAAATATTCTGCGCTGCCTTATAGAAACGATTCTTTTCATAATCTTCTCTTACAAAAGATTTTACAACACGGATTGCAGATACGTTTTCCTGTACACTTTCATTTAATGCATCGTATTTTTCAAAAGATGCTTGGAAGTATTTCATGGCTTTACTTGCAATTGTAAATAAAATAATTGCCAAGAAAATAACTGCAAACAAGTAAACAAGTGCAAGATGTGGACTAATAAAGAAACTCATGCACATTGCAAACAAAATACTTGCTGGCGCACGCATACAGATACGAAGCATCATCTGATACGCATTCTGAATGTTAGATACATCCGTTGTCATACGAGTAATCAAACTGGATGTATTAAATTTGTCAATGTTTGCGAAAGAAAATGTCTGGATATTTTCAAACATAGCCTTTCTTAAATTTTTACCTAATCCCATAGATGCAACCGCACCAAATTTTGCTCCGCCTACACCAAAAGCTAAGGAACAAAGTGCCATTGCAATCATGAGCCCTCCCATGAGAAAGATGTGAGTCTGATCTCCTTTGCTAACACCATCATCTACGATGGACGACATACAAAGAGGAATCAATGTTTCCATCAACACTTCACCCAGCATAAGGATTGGTGTCAAAATAGAAACCCACTTGTACTCTTTTACATGAGATGCTAAAGTCTTCAGCATTTTCATGATATGTTTTTCCCTTCCTTTCTTTTTTCTAACTCTTAACAAAAAAAATAGTCTTCCTATTAAAAGTTAGCCTGCTAAGTATTATTATATGCCACCATCTCTTCTATGTCAATCTATCTACGGAATTTCCTGTGTATAAAAAAAGATCACTGCACTACGGAAGTAATCCGTCTTACAGTGACCTAAAGTCTCTATTTTTCAATAAGTAATTGAAAAAATTGTTCTACTTCTTCCCAAGCCTTCTTTGCATCTGGTAAAATCATTCCTGCCATCTGGAACACATGGAACATGTCATCATAAATACTGAGACGAACATCCACTCCCACTATATCTGCCATACTAGCCGCTGTGACGGAATCACTCAACAGCATTTCTGTTGAACCGACCTGTATCAACATCGGTGGAAATTGACGGAAGTTACCATAGATTGGAGATATATACGGATCTTTCTTATCATGATCCCCTGCATAATCATTGATATAAATCATACTTTCCTTGGTATTGCCGAAAAGTGGATCCAATTCATAATTTAAGGTATAGGACTCTCCACTGGCAGTCACATCTGTCCAAGGCGACATGGCTACAATACCACATGGAAGCGGCATATGGTGATCACGTAAATACATGGTAAGTGCCATGGCAAGACCGCCACCTGCCGAATCACCTACTACAATAATCTGCTCACCTTTCCATCCTTTATCTAAAAGCCATCGATAACTGGCAAGGGCATCCTCCAATGCAGCAGGATATGGGTCCTCTGGTGCCACACGATAGTCTGGAGTTAAAACAGACACCCCGCTTCCGGCATCACAGTAATAAGTCGCCATGGAGTAATAACTGTTTTTTATTTTTGCAACATATCCACCACCATGCAATTGCAAAATCACCTTGTCCAATCTTGGATTTTCTGCTTTTGTCAGAAGTTTCATAGAAAAGTTGTCTAAATCAAAATGCGTCATATTATACCCTTCAGGCACTTTCCACTCTGGCTCAACATTTCCTACTTTCTTACGAAGTTCCCCAGACTTTACCAATTTGCCAATTTCAAAATCATTGGTAAATGTATAAATCAAATCTGCCAGAACTCTGCCCGCTGTCGAACTTTCCTCCTGCACAAATCCTGCAAAATCCTCGATTTGGCCAATATCTTCTGCCTCTGTATCTGCAGTTTTATTGACATCCTCCAAAAACTGCGCTAAATCCTGCATTACCGCTTCCTGCTTTTTTTTGGATTCTCTTCGAATTTCTCTTTTTTCTTCTCGTTCTGCTTTACGTGTTTTCTTCTTATTTTTCTTCATGTTTACAATCCCTTAGCACTATAAGTGAAATCTACGTCTTAGTTCCTCTCTTGCTCTTCGATCACCGATAATTAATGTTCCCAAAAACAGAAACAGTGTCATCATCTGCACTGCAATGGCATAGTACGGAAACGTAATAACGCCCGTCCAAACAAGGAACATCATAATTCCACACAGAACCAATGCGGCAATCTGATCAATCATATAACTCTGCCAGTTTCTTCGATTGAGAAAAATCATCAAAATCATAATTGCAAAATCCCAAAGCAAAATGGCTGTTGGCAGTGCAAAATTCACACCCCATCCATGATAACCAGTCAATACATCTGCTTCGATTAAAAACGCTAGACCAATTAAAATAGACCATGTGATTTTTGTCATATAGGTTTGTTTTCCCAGAATCGTCATGCGAAGCAATACATTAATATAAATAATTGCAAGACCTACCGTAAAACTCCATAAAAATTCTGGATCTGTTAAATAATCAACGATAAACAACAAACACCATGCCACAATAGATATAAACAAAACGACATTTTCTAGCACTTTATATTTTTTCGTCGCCACACGGGCATTTGGATACAACACCCTGCCCTCATCCTCTGTCTTTTCCAAAACATGATGACATAATGGACAGATATCCGTCTCATCTAAAATATGAATCTTACACATCTTACATTTACTCATAATACACCCCATTTGTTTCAATCTGAACTGTTACTCCATCTTCTGCAATTTTACGGAAAAACTCACGCTGAATGGACGTGTCCGAAAATACAGATGTAAATGTAAATACCAATGTATCTTTATAAGAATTTATCGTTCCTTTTATATTCTGTCCCTTTGACATTGGAAGGAAGGAACGAATCATTTTTACATATGCCCCATAAGGCTCTTCCATTTGCACAAATCCAACATTTGTAATCGTCGTTGTATTTGCCAATGCCGAACGATTATAAACAACTCGCATTACGATATTTTTTATAAACAATGGAACCATTCTTAAAGCCTTATTTTTCTGATTTGCTACACTTAGTGAAAATATTTCTTCCAAATTATCTTTTTGAATCTGATCCCGCAGACTCTTTTGGATAATCTGTAGCACATCATCGAATGTATATTCCTGTTCCGTAGGATGAAATTCTGCCGATACCATTACGAAAAAGTTTCTGGTTGTATTCGATGGAAAATATGATCTCAAATTTACTGGAACAGCAATACGAATTGGATATTTGGAAGGCATTTTTTTCAAACACTGCACATAGGTTGCCCAAGCAAATACCGCTACTAAATATTCATTAATAGAAACGCCTTTCTGTTTCGTTACTGCTTTCAGTTCTGGGATATTGATAAGACCATGCATAACGCCAAACTCACCAGCATCTAGTTTTTTTAATTTAATCGTGTAAGCATTTCCTTTTTGGTATCCACTTGCAGTACTTTTCTTATAATATTTTTCAAAACTGTCCTCTGTATTTAAAGAAGTAACATCACTTAACTTATCTTCCGCTTCTTCTCTTAATTCTGGATGGGCCAGTCGAAGATACTGATAGGTCAATTCACGTATGAAATTCATTCCACCCATACCATCTGCTAATACATGAAAGACTTCTAAATTGATACGCTTTTCATAATAGGACACATTAAATAAATAACTGTTATTCTTATTTGGACGAATATATCTGCATGGAAACAATATTTCCTCTGTTACTGGTGGAGCTGGCTTATTATTTTCTTCAAAATAATACCAAAATACCCCCATGCGCAATCTTACGTTAAATCCATTGAACTTTGGTAACACAATAGAAAGTGCTTCCTGCAAAAGTTCTGGCTGAATCTCTTCGTTTAATTCCACACTAATACGATAGGTGTTTGTCATATCTTCCCCTGCAATAACAGGAAAGATAAGCGCAGTATTGTCCAGTTTTTCCCATCGAAGCGAACGTCTGTTATCCGCCTTTTTCTCTTTTTTTGTCATTTCCCTTTTTTCCATAAACCAAACTCAATCCATTCTATTTATTTAGTCCAGTTTTCCATAAACTTCCATTGGAACATATGCTTTAATGGCTATCCCCTCTGCCACATAGTCCTCTGAAATCAATTCCCCTTGCTTACGAATCAACTGTATAATACCTGCATTATTATAAGGAATCACTCGCTCAATATAAATCTTATCTTCGCGAAGCATCTCTTCTAATACCGCTTTTACTTCCTCTAGCCCTTCATTTTTCGCAGCAGAAATAGCAAGCACCTTGTCCGCACGAAAATCCTGCATAGGTTCATCATCTGTTCTTAAATCCTGTTTGTTGAACAGTGTTACAATTTTCTTATCCTTCACTCCCAGATTATCCAAGGTCTCATATACAACATATATCTGCTTGTCCCTCTGTGGATTGGAGGCATCTACCACATGAAAAATAATATCTGCATATTTTGCCTCTTCCAAAGTACTCTTGAATGCTTCTATCAAATGATGTGGAAGTTTACGAATAAATCCTACTGTGTCCGTTAATAACACTTCCTGTCGATTCGTCAGTTCCAACACTCTCGTTGTTGGGTCCAATGTAGCAAAAAGTTTATCTTCTTCCAACACCTCTGCGTCTGTCATATGATTCAAAAGCGTAGATTTTCCAGCGTTGGTATATCCTACAATCGCTACTACTGGTACGTTCTGTTTCTCACGTTTTGCTCGCGTAATATCACGATGTTTTACCACTTCTGCCAACTCTCGACGTAACTGGGCAATTCGATCATTAATCAAACGTCTATCCATTTCCAGTTTCTTTTCACCTGGTCCACGAGTACCAATACCACCACCAAGACGAGACATGGAACGTCCCAATCCTGTTAAACGGCTCAAACGATATTTCAATTGCGCCAATTCTACCTGAATCTTTCCTTCGTTAGTAGAAGCTCTAGCCGCAAAAATATCCAAAATAATCAAGGTTCTATCCATTACCTTGGTATCTAAAAGTTGTTCTAAATTCTTTAACTGTGCTGGTGACAATTCATCATCACACACAATACCTGTAGCCCCTGTTTCCTCTAAAAGTTCAGCAATCTCAGTTACTTTTCCCGTACCTACATAAGTTCCTGGATGTATCTTTTCTCTTTTCTGAATCAGAGTTCCTACTACGACGGCACCTGCTGTTTTCACCAAATCCGCAAGTTCCACCAGTGAATCTTCTGCATCATCTCCATCCTGTTCACTGACACCCACGAGGATAACCTTCTCCTCTATATCTTTGATTTCAAATGTCTCTGACATACATTTCCTTTCTTACTCTATCTCTTACTTTTCTTTATAATTCAGACCCCGAACATTATCTCGTCTCAAGGAATGTAAATTCTCTTTTGGCTTCCTCATCATCTGGATAACTTTCCATATATTTTGTCATAATTTCTTTTGCTGTTTCAAAATCACCATTCTGCTCGTGAGCTATTACAAGTGTCTTCATCAAAATCTGTTTGTTAGGCACCTTTTCCAGATTCAAGGCTAAATTTATACATTCGATTGCCATGTTATAATTTCCTTTTTCAATCTGATCATTGGCAATATTAAACAAGTTATAAGAATCTGCTTTACCGCTTTCAATATAGGCAGCCATTGTTTCCTCCGATTTTTCGGATTCTCCCATAAGAGAATAAATTTCTGCCAAATAGTAATAAGCCGTCATCTCTTTTCCTTTAATGGCTTCTTCTAGCAAGGCAATCGCCGTTTCCTGTTCTCCTAAGAGGAAGTTAATACGACCTTTTTGCATCTTATCATAGGCTTTATTTCCACTGATTTCCAATGCCTGATTTAAATATTCCTGCGCCTCTTTTTCTTTTCCGTGAGCCGTCAGTGCTTCGTATACACCAATATATAAATCATAATCCTTGCTTTCCTTTTCAAGTGCTGCTGCATAATCCTTCAAAGCATTTTCTTCATCGTTCTGACTATAGTATAAATTCCCACGTAAAAAATATGCTTTTGCATTCTCATTATAAGCAATGATAGCGGAATATGTATCCATGGCACCCTGTTCATCTCCCATGCGGTACAGTGTTTCTGCTTTGTAGAAACAGATATCCATTTCTGTTTCTCCTACCTCACCCAAGGACAAATCCAATGCGTTCTGGAACGCCTCAATTGCTTCTTCATAATCGCCATTTTCTAAAAAAGAAATTCCCTGCTGGCGGTACTCCAACTGCTTCTCTTCTCTATCTGTACATCCTGTACACAAAATAACGGTCATTACCATAATGCATATATATATAATTCTTTTTACTTTTTTCTCAAATATTCTCATTTCTACACACTACTCCCAATTTATACTACACTTTATCATACCATAATAAGCCCGTCTTGTGAACAAAAAAGATACGCAAATAGA
>CAZDAP010000034.1:0-9830 GCA_964503585.1 uncultured Lachnobacterium sp.
GGAACACCGATACCTGCAACAACACGTGTTGTACAGATAGAACCAGGTCCGATACCTACTTTAACTGCATCAGCACCAGCTTCAATAAGAGCCTTTGTAGCAGCGCCTGTAGCGATGTTACCAGCTACAACCTGAAGGTCTGGATAAGTTTCTTTAATCTTTCTAACAGCATCGATGATATTCTTTGAATGACCATGCGCTGAGTCAACTACGATAACGTCAACATTTGCTTTTACCAAAGCGTCGATACGGTCCATCATGTTTGCTGTGATACCTACACCAGCACCACAGAGAAGACGGCCTTTATCGTCTTTTGCAGATAATGGGTACTTAATCTGTTTTTCAATGTCCTTGATTGTGATAAGACCTTTTAAGTTAAAGTCATCATCAACGATAGGGAGTTTTTCTTTTCTAGCTTTTGCAAGAATTTTCTTTGCTTCTTCTAATGTAATGCCTTCTTTTGCTGTAATTAAGCCTTCAGAAGTCATAGATTCTTTAATCTTTTTGGTGAAGTCTGTTTCAAATTTAAGGTCACGGTTGGTAATAATACCAACTAATTTTGTGCCTTCTGTGATAGGTACACCTGAGATTTTGAATTTTGCCATCAAATCGTCAGCATCTTTTATTGTATGTTCTGGTGAGAGTGAAAATGGATCTGTAATAACGCCGTTTTCTGAACGTTTTACCTTATCAACCTCGTCTGCCTGAGCTTCAATAGACATGTTTTTATGGATGATACCGATACCACCCTGTCTAGCCATTGCGATAGCCATTTTGGATTCTGTAACTGTGTCCATGGCTGCACTCATCATAGGAATATTTAACTTGATTTTCTTTGTTAAGTTTGTTCTGAGGTCAATCATGTTTGGTGTAACTTCAGAATACTGTGGAACTAAAAGCACGTCATCAAATGTGATTCCTTCGCCGATAATTGTACCCATTTTTTTATCCTCGCTTTCTTCTTAAATATATATTTTTTAGTAATTTGATTGATGATAACAAATTAAAATCTCCGTGTCAAGATGTAATAGTAGCACAAAATGCTAAGTTGTATGAAATGTTTCTTCACACAGGTGGATTAATGTGTTAAAATTGTTTCAAATACCAATAGTTGTATATACAATTATACGACAAAAATAAGTAATTGGAAAGGTATGGACGATAATGTCCTAAAAAAAATGCAATTTAGACCGTGTATTGATATTCATAATGGAAAAGTAAAGCAAATAGTAGGCAGTAGCCTAAAGGATTGTGGTAATCACGCAGAGGAAAATTTTGTATCGGAGTTAGGTGCTGCGGATTATGCGACCATGTATAAAGAGGATGGAATAACTGGTGGACATATTATTCTTTTAAATGCTGTAGATAGCGAATATTATGAGGCAACCAGAGCGCAGGCGTTAAATGCATTGCGCGCTTATCCAAAGGGGCTGCAGGTTGGCGGAGGAATTACCGCTGAAAATGCACATCTTTATATAGAAGAAGGTGCTAGCCATGTGATAGTGACCTCGTATGTGTTTAAGGATGGAAAGATTAATTATGAGCATTTAAATAAATTAGTAGATGCAGTTGGAAAAGAGCATGTGGTATTGGATTTATCCTGTAGATATGTGGGAGAAAATACTTTGCTGGAAGGAGAGACCACAGCAAGAGAGGCTGGATACTATGTAGTGACAGATCGTTGGCAGAAGTTTACTTCGGAAAAAGTAACGGAGGAACTTTTGGATGAATTGTCTCAATATTGTGATGAATTTTTGGTACATGCTGTAGATGTGGAAGGAAAACAGAGTGGAATTGAAACGGCGTTGGTGGAATTATTAGGAAACTGGGGAAAAATTCCAATTACCTACGCAGGCGGAATCCATAGTTTTTCGGATTTACAGCAGATTAAGCAATTAGGAAAAGATAAATTAAATGCTACGATTGGAAGTGCTTTGGATTTATTTGGGGGAGAACTGAAGTACAAAGATGTTTTGGCATTTATGCGTAGTTAGTTTGGTAGAATAGGAAAAGATAAGAATAGGTATAGGAGTAAGGTATGATGGGTGAAGGGATAAAACAGATTGCGGTAGTATTAGGGGCAATCAATTTAGATAATCAGAAAAAATTATTATTGGGGATGGAAGATGCTGCAAAAGAATTAAACTGTAATCTTTTTGTATTCACGAACTACGTGGGAACTAGAGAAACAGAAGAAAGTATCTTGGCATCTAGTCAGATTTTAAGACTTCCTGAATTTGATAAATTTGATGGCTTAATTTTGGTGCCAAATACCATCCATAATCCAATTGCACTGAATCAAATTATGGAAGAAATTCATATGCTAGAAAAGCCTATCGTTACCATTGATCGAAAAATAGATGGAATGAGTTGTGTCGGCATTGACAGTTATGCAGCAGAATATGAAATGGTGGAGCATTTTATTGCCCATGGATATAAAGAGATTCTGTACGTAACTGGCGCAGTACACGTTAGTACCGAGGCAAAGAAACGTTTGCAGGCATATCAGGATGCTATGCGTAATAGTAGTTTATCCTATAAAGAAGAAAATGTATATGAAGGCGCTTTTACCATGGAGAGCGGTATTATTGCTGCAAAAAAGATGCTAGAAGATGGAAGAAAACCAGATGCTATTATTTGCGGAAATGATGATATGGCGCATGGAATTATAGAGGTTTTTAAAAAAGCAGGAATCCGTGTACCAGAAGATGTTAAAATTTCTGGATTTGATAATTCAGAAATGTCTCGTTTGAATCGTCCGACATTAACAACTGTAGATAAGAGTCAAGTTGCAGTTGGATATAAGGCTGTCTATGAACTGATAGATTTAATGAATGGTAAAGAACCAGAAGAGTACGAATTACCATGTAATATTGAATATAGAGAGAGTTGTGGCTGCAAAAGCATAGAGGATGGAAGTGTTGATATTTTCCAACTTGCAGAAGAATTGAAAAATAAGTATGTCACCCAGCAGGTAGAAACAATATTTATGGCAGATGTGATACGAGGCATGACCACTGATTTTGCAAAGGTTCGTACGCCAGAGGAATTGTATGATGTATTCCAAGAATACGTTTCACAGATTGGTGTTGATACATTCTATTTATGTGTATGCGAAAGAGATAAGGTATTTGTGCTTCCAGAACGTAATTTTGGTATAAATATTGATGCACAAAGGGTAAATGATGACTATACAACTTATATTGATATAGCAGTAGGATATGAAAAAGGAAATTTTGTTTCCTATGATAGTTTTAAAAAAGGTTTTGTGCTTCCAGAAGAATGTCGTAAGAAATCTGGAGGAAATACATATGTTGTGAATCAGATTTTCTATCAGAACTGTTGTTATGGATATGCGGTTTGCCAACGCGTAGAGAGTGTTGTTGCCAGTGGTTTATATTATTCCATGTTAATGGAAATCGGCGTAGCCATGGAAAACGTACGCCAGAGTATGCTTTTAAAGGATGCTGTGGATCGATTGAATGGCATGTGGTGTTATGATAATCTGACTTCATTATATAATCGTTCAGGATTTAACTATGAAGCAAAGTGTATTCTGGATAATCTTCGTGATGAGGATAAGAATGTATTCATTTTATTTATGGATGCAGATGGCTTGAAAAATATTAATGACACTATGGGTCATGAAGCAGGCGATTTGTTGATTCGTGAAATCGGTGCAATCATACATAAAAACACGACCAGTGAGATGTTGGGCATGCGTTATGGTGGCGATGAATTTGTAATCTTTGGTGGATTTGCAGATGGTGAGCGTGCAAAGGTGAATGCCTTGGCCGAAGCCATTAAAGCAGACATCGAAAAAGTGAATGCTTTCAGAAAATATCCATTTATACTTTCGGTCAGCATAGGTGCCTCCGATTGGAAGGCTCGTGATGTAGAGAGTCTGGATGTGCTGATTGAGCAGGCAGATAAAGAAATGTATCAGGAGAAACGCCGAAAGAAGATGGCGAGAAGATAGGTTACGATTTAGCCCAGAAAAGGATTTTCTACATTTTCTAGACCCCTTTTCTGGGCAATATCGTAATTACTGCTGTTTCGCTTTGAAAGCAGCACGTTTTCTCATAGTTGGATCTAAAATCCGCTTACGAATACGAAGACTCTCAGGTGTTACTTCAAGAAGTTCATCTGTGTCAATGAAGTCAAGGGCCTGCTCCAAACTGAGGATGCGAGGTGGTACAAGGGTAAGAGCTTCGTCAGCGGAAGAAGAACGGGTGTTGGTAAGGTGTTTTTTCTTACAAACATTTAATTCAATGTCTTCTGCACGAGCACACTGACCAATAACCATACCTGAGTATACTTTTTCGCCAGGTCCGATGAAAAGTGTTCCACGATCCTGAGCAGAGAAAAGTCCGTAGGTTACGGATTCTCCGTCTTCAAAGGCAATGAGGGAGCCTGTTGCACGGTAAGCGATGTCTCCGCGGTAGTAGTCATAGCCGTCGAAGATGGTATTGATGATACCATTTCCTTTTGTATCTGTCATAAAGTCACCACGATAGCCGATAAGTCCACGGGATGGGATGCGGAACTCGATACGAGTGTATCCACCAGCGATGGAGCCCATATTCTGAAGTTCACCTTTACGTTGCTGGAGTTTCGAAATAACAGACCCAGTGAATTCGTCTGGAACGTCTACATAAGCAATTTCCATTGGTTCCATGAGTTTGCCATTTTCATCTTCTTTATATAATACCTCTGCTTTACTTACTGCAAATTCATAGCCTTCACGACGCATGTTTTCAATCAGTACAGATAAGTGTAATTCGCCACGTCCAGATACTTTTAAACTGTCTGGTGAGTCTGTATCTTCTACGCGGAGAGATACGTCGGTATTTAATTCGCGATAAAGTCTTTCACGAATATGACGTGAAGTTACATATTTACCTTCTGTACCAGCGAGAGGACTATCGTTTACAATAAAGTTCATAGCGATAGTAGGTTCTGATATTTTCTGGAATGGGATAGCCTCTGGTGATAATGGTGAACAGATGGTGTCACCAATATGAATATCTGCAATACCAGAAATGGCTACAATAGAACCAACGGAAGCTTCGGTAACATCTACTTTATTTAATCCATCAAATTCATAGAGTTTACTGATACGAACCTTGGTCTGTTTATCTGGTTCATGATGATTTACCACAATTGCTTCCTGATTTACTTTCAGAACACCATTATCCACTTTACCTACACCGATACGGCCGACATATTCGTTGTAGTCGATGGTACTGATTAGTACCTGAGTGTTAGCGTCTGGGTCACCAGTTGGACCTGGGATATAGTCAATAATGGTTTCGAAGAGAGGAATCATGTCTTTTCCTTCATCTTCTAAATTCAATTTCGCGTAACCATTACGAGCAGATGCGTAAACAAATGGACAGTCTAACTGCTCGTCAGAGGCATCTAAATCCATGAAAAGTTCTAAAACTTCATCGATTACTTCATCAGGTCTGGCTTCTGGACGATCGATTTTATTGATACATACAATAACTGGTAAGTCTAAAGCCAGTGCTTTCATCAAAACGAATTTAGTCTGAGGCATGGTGCCTTCAAAGGCATCTACCACTAAAACAACACCGTTTACCATTTTTAATACACGCTCTACTTCTCCACCGAAGTCGGCATGTCCTGGTGTATCGATGATGTTGATTTTTACATCTTTATATTGTACCGCAGTATTTTTTGACAAAATAGTAATACCACGTTCACGTTCAATGTCATTGGAGTCCATAACACGTTCCTGAACTTCCTGATTTTCACGGAAAACACCACTTTGTTTTAAAAGTTCGTCTACAAGGGTAGTTTTGCCATGGTCAACGTGGGCAATGATTGCGATATTACGAATATCTTCTCTTGTTGTTTTCATAAAAAACCTTCTTTCATTTTTGCAAGATATGTATAAACCAACTATGTATATTAAACATATATGGTGGGTTTGGCAAGTTTTTTTCAACAAACATCGACAGGAAATGAATTTTGCTATCGACAACCTTCATCCAAATTCACCAGTAAGAAAATGGTAAAAATATACCCGAACACAAAAGTTTGAACACTTTAACCAGAAAAAGGAAGGGAGAATATTCATGGCAGATAAAATGTTTGAAAACAACCAGGTATCATTAGTAGGAGAAATCGTATCGGACTTTACCTATAGTCACGAGGTGTACGGGGAGGGGTTCTATATGGTAGAGCTTTCCGTAAATAGATTATCCAATTTTGTAGATTACATTCCTGTAATGGTATCAGAAAGATTAATCGATGTAACGGGGGATTATAGAGGTGCATATGTATATATTAACGGACAGTTCCGTTCCTTTAACCGTCACGAAGAACACAAAAATAGATTGGTGTTATCCGTTTTTGCAAGAGAATTAGAAGTTTTAGAAGAAGCAAACGAAGAAGAGGATTGTAACCAGATTTTTCTGGATGGGTATATTTGCAAAGAAGCGGTATATCGCAAAACTCCATTGGGAAGAGAGATTGCAGATTTATTAGTAGCAGTAAATCGTTCTTATGGAAAATCGGATTATATTCCATGTATCTGCTGGGGCAGAAACGCCAGATTTGCATCTACATTTGAGGTAGGTACCCACGTGCAGATTTGGGGTAGGATTCAAAGTAGAGAGTATGTGAAAAAGATTAGCGAGACAGAGACAGAACAACGCATTGCCTACGAAGTATCGGTTAGTAAGATTGAAATGTAACGATGAGGGTACGGTATAGTTATAATGTAGTTGCAAAAAAATGGGAAATGTGCTATTTTACATAAAATATCATAATTGTTAGATATGCAATTGGAGGATAATATGAGTAAAGGCATTGTGAGAGTTTACTATGGTGAGGGACATGGTAAGTCGACAGCGGCTTTGGGCACAGCTATTCGCGAAATTTCCCATGGTAAGACGGCAACAGTTATATCGTTTTTAAAAGAAAAAAACGCTGATAGCGAGGAATTATTAAAAAAATTGGAACCAGAACTGAAGTTTTTCCGATTTGAAAAAACAGAAAGTTCCTTTGATGAACTTTCTACTTCTGAGAAGGAAGAAGAAATCATGAACCTCAAAAACGGTTATAATTACAGCAAAAAAGTAATTACAACAGGCGGTTGTGATTTGGTTGTTTTAGATGAGATTTTAGATCTTTTGGAAAAACAGATTATTCCAGAATCTGATTTCGTGGATTTGGTTGCAGCAGTACCAGAGGATATGGTAGTTATATGCACAGGAAGAGCGGTTCCTGATAGTGTAAGAGAATGTGCAGATGAACTGTATCAGATTACACTGGAAAAATAATGCCAAACGGTGTGGATGCATTGACAGACGAAATCAGAAATGATATGATTAACTAGATATGTGAGAGAGATAGAGGTTGCGCGATTTATGAGTAACTTATGGGATGTAGCAGAACAGTTGAACATAAGTAAAAGGGGAAAGCGCCGAAGGACATAACTTCTGCAAGTTGTGATTCTGGGCATAAGATGAAGAATCTTATGACTGTCATCGAAAGATGTTGAGCTATCAGAATTTTAAAGACGAGATTTTGACCGGCTCTATATTTTAGAGTCGGTTTTTCTTATGCGCGTTATAAAAACTACAAAGGAGGGTTATTAACCATGGCAATTTTTAAAGGAGCAGGTGTAGCAATTGTAACACCAATGTACGACAACGAAGAGGTAAATTATGACAAATTAGAAGAACTCATCAACTGGCAGATTGATGAGGGGACAGATTCTATTATTATCTGTGGTACCACAGGAGAATCTTCCACACTTAGCATGGAAGAACATAGAAATGTAATTAAGGCAGCAGTTGAATTTACAAAACATCGTGTGCCTGTAATCGCAGGTACAGGTTCTAACTGTACAAAAACCGCTATTCAGCATTCGCAGGAAGCAGAAGAAGATGGCGCAGATGGACTTTTGATTGTAACTCCATATTATAATAAAGCTTCTCAGGCTGGTCTTGTTAAACATTATTCACAGATTGCAGATAGTACAAAACTTCCAATTATTATGTATAACGTACCAGGAAGAACAGGCTGTAACTTACTTCCAGAAACAGTGGCAACACTTTTCAAAGAAAAAGAAAATATCGTAGGCTTAAAAGAAGCAACTGGTAATATGGCACAGGCATCTCAGACCATGTATTTAACAGACGGAAAACTAGATCTTTATTCTGGTGAAGATGGATTGGTTCTTCCACTTATGTCAATTGGAGCCGTTGGTGTTATTTCTGTATGGAGTAACGTAGCACCTAAAAAGGTACATGATTTGTGTGATAGTTATTTCAAAGGTGATATTGCAACTGCTCAGAAATTACAGAGAGAAGCATTACCACTTGTGGATGCATTATTCTCAGATGTAAATCCAATTCCTGTAAAGAATGCACTTAATATGATGGGCAAGGAAGTTGGCCCACTTCGTGCGCCACTTTGCGATATGAGTGATGAGAAAAAAGCAAAGATGATGGAAGTAATGAAAAATTACGGAATTATGTAAATGATGTAGAGGTACTAATATGACAAAAGTAATTATGAATGGCTGTAACGGTAAAATGGGACAGTGTATTACAGGTATCTGTAAAGATGATCCAGAGATAGAAATTGTTGCAGGCATTGATGTATATCAGGGAATTGAAAACACATATCCAGTATTTGCGTCTATCCGTGAATGCGATGTGGATGCAGATGTTATCATTGATTTTTCTACAGCCAATGCAGTAGATGAATTATTAGATTACTGTGAAACCAAAGAAATTCCAGTTGTGCTTTGTACAACAGGACTTTCCGAGGAACAGTTAGACAGAGTATCAAAAGTAAGTCAGAGTACGGCGGTTTTGAAATCAGCGAATATGTCCTTGGGTGTGAATACATTGATGGAACTTCTTAGAAAGGCTGCATTGGTATTTGCTCCAGCAGGCTTTGATATGGAAATCGTAGAAAAGCATCATAATTTAAAAGTAGATGCGCCAAGCGGAACAGCCCTTGCGTTGGCAGATTCCATGAACGATGCCTTGGAAAATGCATATACTTATAAATATGACCGTAGTCAAGAACGTGTAAAACGCGACAAATACGAAATTGGTATTTCAGCAGTTCGTGGTGGAACAATTGTAGGAGAACATGAAGTGATTTTTGCTGGGCAGGATGAAGTCATCGAATTTAAACATACTGCATATTCAAAGGCTGTATTTGCAAAAGGTGCAGTAGAAGCGGCAAAATTCTTAAATGGAAAACCAGCAGGCTATTATGGAATGGCGGATGTTATCGCTGCTAAGTAGTAAAAAACTGGTAAAAATTTGTATAAAATTTCATACAATAATAGAGGAAGAGAAGAGAGGATACATGAAAGTGTGTCCTCTTTTTGTGTGGAAATTCCTTGGAAATACGCGAAAAATCGCGAAACCATATGAATAGAAAGTAGGTCAAATTAACCAAAAAACATTGTTAAAAAATTGTCAATTTGTAAGTTTTTTGTATTGCTTTTTAAAAATAAAAGTAATAGAATGTTACACGGCTACGTGCCTTTATAAATATATTATAAATAATTAAGAAATTTTGAGAGGAGAAAAGATTATGTGGATGATACCTTTCTTAATCTGTTTTCCATTCGTGGTATCAGTTTTGATGTTCGCGATTCGTAAAAACAAAGTTCGTAATGTGATTGCATATATTAGTGCAGGCGTTATTATGGCAGTTACGGGCATATTTGTTTTTCAGTGGATTGCGCAAGGCTGTCCTGTAATGGATCTTTATTATGACACTCACACAATCGATATGATTATGCTGGGTGCAGTATGGCTTTTGATGATTGT
>CAZDAP010000035.1:0-9401 GCA_964503585.1 uncultured Lachnobacterium sp.
TTTCCTGTTCTGCAAATTTCCATCCTGGACTCTTATCTGTAGCATCGATTTTTACACGGAATTCTTTTGCAAGAGCATCACGTACATCGTATGCTTTGTCAAGTACGCCTTCTTTTTTCTGCTGAATTGGAACTACCATTACCTGTGTTGGTGCTATTCTTGGAGGAAGAACCAAACCTGAGTCATCACCATGTACCATGATAATTGCACCAATCAGACGAGTAGACATACCCCATGATGTTTCATGGCAGTACTGTAATTTATTTTCTTTGTCTGTATACTGGATACCAAATGCTTTTGCAAAGCCATCACCAAAGTTATGAGATGTACCTGACTGTAATGCTTTACCATCATGCATCAATGCTTCGATGGTATAAGTTGCTTCTGCACCAGCAAATTTTTCTTTGTCTGTTTTACGACCTTTTACTACAGGAATTGCTAAAACTTCTTCTAAGAAGTCTGCGTAAAGATTTAACATCTGTACCGTTCTTTCTTCTGCTTCTTCTGCTGTTGCATGAACAGTATGTCCTTCCTGCCATAAGAATTCAGAGGAACGAAGGAATGGTCTAGTTGTCTTTTCCCAACGTACTACGGAACACCACTGGTTATAAACCTTTGGTAAATCTCTGTGTGACTGCACTGTCTTTGCAAAGAGTTCACAGAAAAGTGTTTCTGATGTAGGACGTACACAAAGTCTTTCCTGAAGTTCTTCCAAACCACCATGAGTAACCCATGCTACTTCTGGTGCAAAACCTTCTACGTGATCTTTTTCTTTCTGAAGAAGGCTTTCTGGAATGAACATTGGCATATACACATTCTCTACGCCTGTTTCTTTGAATCTAGCATCTAACTGTTTCTGAATATTTTCCCAAATCGCATAGCCGTTTGGTTTAAAAATCATACATCCTTTTACAGATGAATAATCCATTAATTCTGCTTTTTTCACAACGTCTGTATACCATTGTGTGAAGTCATCTTCTCTCGATGTGATGGCTTCTACTAATTTCTTGTCATTTGCCATAACAAATCTCCTTGTTTGTATCATACATAATAATTTATTTTACCAATTTTACTGAAAAAATTCAATAAATACTTTCCCCTGTGGCTGAATTTCAAATTTCATCTGTTTTTTCGTTACAGGATGAAGAAATTCTAATTTATAAGAACATAGGGCAAGTCCCTCTTTGCTTTGCCCGTTTCCATATTTTGAATCTCCTATCAGCGGACATCCCATATGCGCCATTTGTACGCGAATCTGGTGCTGGCGACCGGTATGGAGTTTGATGTCGAAAAGTGTTTTTTCTTGTTTGGATTCCACTACACGATATTCTAACTTGGCATGCTTTGCATCTTTTTGATGGTCCGTCACGGACCATTTACTATCGTTTATGTCTATAACCTGTGTAAAATTCGTTTTCTTATCGGTCAAAAGATTGTCTTCCAAAACACCCTCTTTTTCCTTCGGTTCATTTGCAGAGACTGCATAATAATATTTCCCAATAACTCTTTCCTGCACCTGCTTAGACAAATTCGCCGCCGCCTTCTGATTCTTGGCAAACACCATAATTCCCTCTACTGGCTGGTCTAGCCGATGTACCACACCTATATATGGTGGCTCGCCCTTTTTTGCTCTATAGTTTTTCAAAAGACTTTCCATATCCTGCTGCCCGAGGCGTTTTGTTTGGGTCGCTACGCCTGCTGGTTTGTGACAAAGGATGATGTCATTGTCTTCATAAATAATCTCTAGTTCTTTCACAACAGCACTTACCTTACTTACTTTCATTCTCCACCTTTACCTGACAAACCTTCATAGCTTCCAATGCATTTTTGTGGCTTTCTGGTGTTACACCAGCACAGCAAGCTGCATCTACAATAACTGGTACCTCTGGTAAAAATGCCTTTGTTACCATAACATTTGAGATAACACAGATATCTGTACATAGACCAATAAAAGTGATGGATTCGATTGGATTCACTTCATTTAATGCTAATAATTTCGTTGGTAATTCAGAAGAACCAAAAGTCACCTTATCAATAGCAGGTGTGGTACGAAGTTCCTCTAATTCTGCACGAATCTGCCATCCCTCTGTATCCTTGATACAATGTGGTACTGGGAGATTTTTCCCTTCCTGTGTATCCATATAATTTTCAAAATGAGTATCTCTGGTAAAGAGTATAGTTCCTTCAAAGTTCTCGATTTTTGCTTTTACATTTGGAACGATGGCTACTGCTTCTTTTGTTCCAAGAGCTCCATCAATAAAATCATTCTGCATGTCTACAACTACTAACACGTTCTGCATAATATTATATCCTCCGCTTCTTTTGCTTCTTCCTTGGTAAGTTGTGGTACCCCCTTTAATGGATATTCTATACCAAGATTCTCATATTTATTTTCACCTAATGTATGATATGGAAGCACTTCCAATTTTTCCACATTAGAGAGTGTTTTTAAAAACGCACCTAGTTTTTTTAATGGCTCTTCTTTGTAGGTGATTCCCGGCACCACCACATGACGAATCCATACTGGCTTTTTTATCTCATCCAAATATCTGGCAAAAGTTAGTATCTTTTCATTTGAATGTCCTGTCAGTTTCTTGTGAGACTCATCCTCGATATGTTTGATATCCAACATTACCAAATCTGTCACCATCATCAGTTTTTCTATCTTTTTAAAAGCATCACTATCTCTGTCTTCGACGAACATAATGCCTGAGGTATCTAGACAGGTATGGATGTCTTTCTCTTTTGCCTTTGTAAAAAGTTCCAGCAAGAAGTCCATCTGCATCATCGGCTCGCCACCGGTAGCGGTGATGCCTCCTGTTTTATAGAAAGAACGATTGCGTTCAAACATCGCTAATATCTCATCTACACTTTTTTCTTTCCCATCTGCCATATTCCAAGTGTCTGGATTATGACAGTACTGGCAACGCATTGGACAGCCTTGGAAAAATACAACAAATCGAACCCCCGGACCATCTACTGTACCAAAGGTTTCTATGGAATGAATGTAACCCATTGTATATCTCCTTTTGTTCATTTTGGTATATTATACTCAATTTTTACATTTCAAACAATATGTAACTGCCTGGCATATTCCAAGCAGTTTGTTCTTTACATGCGCTCATGAAATGTTCTTGCAATCACTTCGTCCTGCTGCTCTTTGGTCAGTTTGATAAAGTTTACTGCGTATCCCGATACTCGGATCGTCAACTGTGGATATTTTTCTGGATGCTTCTGTGCATCTCTTAAAGTTTCCTGATTTAATACATTCACATTCAGATGATGTCCACCTTTACTCATATAGCCATCTAACATCTGCGTGAGATTATTCTTTGCATCTTCCTTATTTTTTCCAAGGGCATCTGGCACAATGCTAAAGGTATTGGAAATACCATCCTGAGAATCCATAAATGGAATCTTTGCTACGGAAGCTAAAGATGCTACGACACCATGAGTATCGCGACCATGCATTGGATTGCTGCCTGGAGCAAAGGCTTCGCCACGTTTACGACCATCTGGTGTTGACCCAGTATTTTTACCATAGGAAACATTTGAAGTAATGGTCAAAATAGATGTAGTCTGAATACCACCACGATAGGTCTGATTTTCTTTGATATAACCTACAAATAAATGCAGCACCTCTTTCGCAATATCGTCTACTCGATCATCATCATTTCCAAACTTCGGAAAGTCTCCCACGGTTTCAAAATCTATAGCAATTCCCTGTTCGTTTCTTATGGGTCTTACCTTTGCATATTTGATGGCTGATAATGAATCCGCCACAACAGAAAATCCCGCAATCCCTGTGGCAAACCATCGGGTAATTTTTTTATCATGCAATGCCATTTCCAATTTTTCGTAGGAATACTTGTCGTGCATATAATGAATGATATTTAGTGCATTTACATACACGCCTGCCAGCCATTTCATCATATCCTTATAGGCTTCCATGACTTCTTCATAATCTAAATATTCCGAAGTGATAGGGCGATACTTTGGTCCTACCTGTTTTCCAGAAAGTTCATCTACACCACCATTGATGGCATAGAGTAAACATTTCGCCAAGTTGGCTCTGGCACCAAAAAACTGCATTTCTTTTCCGATTCGCATAGAAGATACACAGCAGGCAATTCCATAGTCGTCCCCATGTACCGGTCGCATGATATCATCATTTTCATACTGAATTGCAGAGTGTTTGATGGAAATATCTGCACAAAAACGTTTGAAGTTTTCTGGTAGATTCACAGACCATAAAACCGTTAAGTTTGGTTCGGGTGCAGCACCAATATTGTTTAAGGTATGAAGGTATCGATAAGACATCTTTGTTACCATGTGTCTGCCATCCAACCCCATCCCTGCAACGGCTTCTGTTACCCAGGTTGGATCACCTGCAAAAATTGCATTGTAATCCGTGGTTCTTGCAAACTTAATGAGACGAAGTTTCATAATAAACTGATCTACAAATTCCTGAATCTCTTTTTCGGTAAAGATTCCTTCTTTTAAATCACGCTGGGCATAAATGTCGAAAAATGTCGAAGTGCGTCCCAAAGACATGGCTGCACCATTTTGTTCTTTGGTTGCTCCTAGATAAGCAAAGTACAATGCCTGTATTGCCTCTTTACTATTTCTTGCAGGTTTACTGATATCACATTCATAACTTTCGGCCAACTGCTTTAATTGCTCCAATGCACGAATTTGCTCCGAAATTTCCTCTCTGTCACGAATAATCTCTGCATTCATGATACATCCCATAGCATGAAATTCTTCTTTTTTCTGTTCGATTAAACGGTCCACTCCGTACAATGCCACACGTCTGTAATCACCAATGATTCGACCACGACCGTATGCATCTGGAAGCCCTGTAATAATGTGAGAAGAGCGACAGGCTCTCATCTCTGGAGTATATACATCAAAGACACCCGCATTATGGGTTTTTCTGTGAATCGTAAAATTTTCGGTGACATCTTTGTCAACTTCATAGCCGCTATCCTGACAGGCTTTCATCGCCATACGAATTCCACCATAGGGCATGAGTGCTCTCTTGAAGGGCTTGTCCGTTTGAAATCCTACGATTTTTTCTTTGGATTTGTCTAAATACCCTGGACCATGAGAGGTAATTGTGGAAATGATTTTTGTATCCATATCCAAAACACCGCCTGCTTCTCGCTCCTTCTTGGATAATTCTAGTACCTGTTCCCACAAGTCCAACGTATCCTGTGTTGGACCTTCTAAAAAACTTTCATCCCCATCATAAGGGGTATAGTTTTTCTGTATAAAATCTCTTACATTTATTTCATTCTGCCAACTACCGCCAACAAAATTTCGCCATGCCTCTTTCATTTTTACCTCCATAAAATCTAATATCTATTTTTATCATGTACAATTTTATGAATATTATGAAAATCCTGCTTTTTCCATACAAAAGAAAATTTTTCTCCAAGTAATTCTTTCACATTGCATTTTTTTGCTTTCTCATCTCGAAAAAATACAAGTAGACTTTCATCCTCCAAGGGAACTACATCCTCAACTTTCTTTTTTTACAATTATTGCAACACCTCATTTGCTTTAATGCAATATAATTTACACACATCTCTATGAGTGTATATTCTATTGTGTTTTATGTATGTATATTTTCCACCATTCCTGTACTAAAATAGTATGTAAAGGAGATGATGTTATGCAATTTGAAATCAAACAAAAGCAGGAATATGTAAATAAGACTTTTCGAATAAGCAAGGAATTGATTGAACGCCTCAGTGCTACTGCAACAGAGAATAATGTTTCACTAAATGAACTGGTTGTTCAATCCTGTGAATTCGCACTAGATAACTTAAAAGAAGAACATGAGAAATAGACTTTATTCGTTGATAAAAAATGCTCGGATTTTTACATCCGAGCATTTCCTATAATCCCTTTCGCAAATACTATCCTAGCATAGATTTCATCATTCTCCTGCCATATATCAGCCTGTTTCTAACTCACCTAAAATCAACTTTCATTTTTCTATATACGTTCTTCTTTTTACACAATTTCTTACAATTTAAATCGATACCCTACGCCCCAAATCGTCTCGATGTATTGAGGCTTTGAAGTATCCATCTCCACTTTCTCACGAATCTTTTTGATATGTACCGTTACGGTAGCAATATCTCCAATGGATTCCATATCCCAGATTTCACGGAATAATTCTTCTTTGGTATAAACGTGGTTTGGATTTTCTGCAAGAAAGGTAAGTAAATCAAATTCTTTCGTAGTAAACTGTTTTTCTTCTCCATTAATCCATACACGTCTGGCAGTTTTATCAATTTTGATGCCACGAATTTCGATCATATCATTCTCTACCACATTGCTTCCAATCAAACGATTATAACGGGCCATATGTGCTTTTACACGCGCTACCAATTCACTTGGTGAAAATGGTTTTGTTACGTAGTCATCTGCTCCAAGACCAAGACCTCGAATTTTGTCGATATCATCCTTTTTTGCAGAAACCATAAGAATTGGTGTATTTTTCTTTTCACGAATACGTTTACAGATTTCAAATCCATCGATACCTGGCAACATCAAGTCTAAAATAAATAAATCAAACTCTTCTGCTAGGGCTCTAGCGAGTCCTGTCATACCATCATTTTCTACTTCTACTTCAAATCCACTTAATTCTAAATAATCTTTTTCCAGTTCTGCAATCGCCACTTCATCTTCAACAATTAATATTTTACTCATTTGGCACCTCCTGATATTTTCGAATTACGAAGTACATAATCGTACCTGTATCTTCTTTACTGGTGGCCCATATCTTACCACCATGATCCTCCATAATCTTCTTAACAATCGATAGTCCTATACCACTACCGCCTGTGGAAGAATTTCTAGAAACATCTCCACGATAAAAACGATCAAATATATATGGCAAATCCTTTGCTGGAATTCCTCGTCCATTATCCTCGATTTCTATCTGTATAAAATCTCCCACATCCTTTATGCGGAAATTGATAAATCCATTGGATTTGTTCATATATTTTGCGGAATTTCCTATGATGTTATTAATAACGCGACGCAACTGTTCAGGGTCCGCAATAATCGTATCATCACTGTCTGTGTAATTATAATAAGCAAGTCCGATTCCTTTTGTTTCCAAATCGACACCAATCTCCTCAATACAATCTGCAAAATAACTTTCCACATTTATCTTTGCAAAATTATATGGAATCTTATTTGTATCAATTTTAGAATACAAGGTCAATTCGTTAATCAAGGTATCCATTTCATTTGCTTTACTATAAATCGTTCGAACATAACGATCTATTTTTTCAGGAGTATTTGCAACACCATCAATAATACCTTCTGCATAACCTTTTACCGCAGTAATTGGTGTTTTTAAGTCATGTGCAATATTACTAATTAAGTCCTTGCTCTCCTGTTCCGTTGCGATTTTTTCCTCTGCATTTTCTTTCAGCCTTCGCCGCATATCCTCGAAAGTTATACAGAGTTCATTCATCTCGTCATGCTCTGCTCCTTCTACATCAATGGTAAAATCCAGATTTCCTTCTTTGATGTTTTCCGCAGCAATCTGTAATTTTCGAATTGGCGTGAGCATACTCTGATAAATCCATATCATCAACATCCCTGCCGTCAGAAACAATACCAACACGACTGCAAATACGATGTCGAAAAATAATCCCCTCACATCTGGCATAATTTCCATATTCTCCATCACCATCTTCCACTGCACACGGAAAAAAGCAAAGATAATCAATAACGCCAGCAGAATTGGCACAAACATAATAATACAAAAAGAAATGACCAGTTTTGATTTTAGCTTCATAATTCCCCCAATTTAAAACATGGTATAATCATCTATGATTATACCATGTTTTTACCTGAAACTTATGAAATTTCTATTAATTATTATAAACTTTTAATGCTTCTACTTTGTCTAATTTTTCCCATGGAAGATCTAAATCAGTTCTACCAAAGTGACCATATGCAGCTGTTTCACGATAAATAGGTCTTCTTAAATCCAAAGTCTTAATAATAGCAGCTGGACGAAGATCGAATTCTTTACGAATAATCTCTACCAATTTTTCATCAGAAAGTTTTCCTGTACCAAAAGTATCTACCATAATTGAAGTTGGTTTTGCAACACCGATTGCATAAGATAACTGAATTTCACATCTCTTTGCCAAACCTGCTGCTACAATATTTTTTGCAACGTATCTAGCGGCATAAGCTGCAGAACGGTCTACCTTTGTACAGTCTTTTCCAGAGAATGCTCCACCACCATGACGAGCCATTCCACCATATGTATCTACGATAATCTTACGACCTGTAAGACCTGCATCCCCATGTGGTCCACCAATTACGAAACGTCCTGTTGGATTGATAAAGAATTTTGTATCTTCGTCAACAAGTTCTGTTGGAAGCACTTCATCAAATACATATTTTTTGATATCTGCATGAATCTGTTCCTGTGTTACATCTTCATCATGCTGTGTAGAAAGTACAACTGCTTCTAATCTCTTTGGAACACCATTTTCATCATATTCTACAGAAACCTGTGATTTTCCATCTGGACGAAGATAAGTTAATGTTCCATCTTTACGTACTTTTGTAAGTTGTAATGCAAGTTTATGTGCAAGCGAAATTGGATAAGGCATATATTCTTCTGTTTCGTCTGTTGCATAACCAAACATCATACCCTGATCTCCAGCACCTGTATCCAATTCATCTGTAAGTTCACCTGCTTTTGCTTCAAGGGCTTTATCTACACCCATAGCAATATCTGCTGACTGCTGGTCAAGTGCAACCATAACTGCACAAGTATTTCCATCAAATCCTGTTTTTGCATCATTATATCCAATTTCATTTACTGTTTTACGAACGATACCAGGTACATCAAGCTGTGCTTTTGTAGTAATTTCACCTGTTACTAATACAAATCCAGTACAAGCAGCTGTTTCACAAGCAACACGGCTCATTGGATCCTGTGCAAGACATGCATCTAAAATCGCATCTGAAATCGCATCACACACTTTGTCTGGATGACCTTCTGTTACAGATTCGGAAGTAAATAATAATTTTTCCATTTTGTTCTCTCCTCTTTTCTTTTTGCAATTTGTGGGTAATAAAAAAATCCGCTTACATCATAAGCGGATTAACTAAATCTAAGATAAGCAAATCCTCTTATTGCTCGATTACTCGCTCAGGTGGGCACCTTCCAATTTCCGGGGTTGCCGTGACTTCATTGATCCTATGTATCTCCATCACTCTGAATAAGAGAAAAACTACAATATTGAATTTTCAAATCTTACTATGGTTACATTACTCTATATTCTTTAATCTGTCAAGTCCCATTTATTGACATTTGATTGCACAAAATTTATACTTAGCATATATGCTTA
>CAZDAP010000036.1:0-9192 GCA_964503585.1 uncultured Lachnobacterium sp.
GTAGATTTAGATGCATTGGCATTAGCAACAGCTGGTTTGGTAGGTTCTGACCTTGCAAACATGATTAACGAAGCTGCGATTTTGGCAGTAAAAGATGGACGTAAATTCGTAAATCAGCAGGATTTATTTGAAGCCTTTGAATTAGTGGCAGTTGGCGGTAAAGAGAAAAAAGATCGTGTTATGGGTGAAAAGGAACGTAAAATCGTTGCTTACCATGAAGTGGGTCATGCACTTGTTTCTGCATTACAAAAGGATGCGGAACCAGTACAGAAAATTACCATTGTGCCACGAACCATGGGTGCTCTTGGATATACACTTCAGACACCAGAAGAAGAAAAATATTTGGAAACAAAAGACGAACTTATTTCCAAAATCACTACTTATATGGCAGGACGTGCAGCAGAAATGCTTCAGTTTAATTCCGCTACCAGTGGTGCAGCAAACGACATCGAAAATGCAACAAAGATTGCTCGTGCAATGATTACCATGTATGGTATGTCAGACCGCTTTGGTATGATGTGTTTAGCTACAGTAGAACATCAGTATTTAAGTGGTGGCGCTGGACTTATCTGTGGTGAAGATACTGCAGCACAGATTGATGAAGAAGTTCTTGCAATCATCAATAGTTGTTACAATAACGCCTATAAGATGTTAGAAGAAAACAAAGAAGTTTTAGATAAGATTTCAGAATATCTCTTCGAAAAAGAAACCATTACAGGCAAAGAATTCATGCAGATGTTCCGTGAGATGAAAGGCATCCCTGAACCGGTAGAAGAAAAAGAAGTACAAAATGATGACATTTTCGAAGAAGAATAATATAAAAGAGGATTCATATGTTTGATATACAGGATGAATTAAAAAAACTCCCGGATTTACCGGGAGTTTATATTATGCATGATAAATCAGATGCCATTATCTATATCGGGAAAGCCGTAAGCCTTCGGAAACGTGTGCGTCAGTATTTTCAGCCAAGTCATAACGAGGGTATCAAAAAGAAGCAGATGGTGGAACATATTGAACGTTTTGAGTATATTATTACGGACTCAGAACTAGAAGCGCTAGTATTGGAGTGCAATCTGATTAAAGAGCATACGCCAAAATACAACACCATGTTGCGAGATGACAAAACGTATCCTTACATTCGCGTAACAGTGGGGGAGGAATTTCCTAGAGTACTTTTTTCACGTCAAATGAAAAAGGATAAGTCCCGTTACTTTGGCCCATATACCAGTGCTGGTGCAGTAAAGGACACCATAGATTTAATTAACAAAATCTACGGTCTTCGTACCTGTAACCGTAATCTTCCAAGGGATATAGGTTTGGAACGGGCTTGCCTGAACTATCACATCCATCAGTGCGATGCACCATGCCAAGGTTACATCAGCAAAGAAGAATATGGGAAAAAAGTAGAGGGCGTTTTAGAATTCCTAAATGGAAATTACGGACCAGTCATAAAAGAGTTGGAACAAAAAATGAATCAGGCATCTATGGACTTAGAATTCGAAAAAGCCATTGAATATCGAGAACTTTTGTCCAGCGTAAAACAGATTGCCCAGAAGCAGAAGATTACCCATACCGATGGAGAAGATAAGGATATCATTGCTTTAGCAGCAGATGATGTGGATGCAGTCGTGCAGGTTTTCTTTATTCGAGGTGGTAAACTCATTGGAAGAGACCATTTTCACGTAAGAGTAGGAACGGATGAAACCAGTAAGGATATACTGGCAACTTTTATAAAACAGTTTTATTCAGGAACGCCATTTATTCCAAGAGAAATTCTGTTACAGGAGTCGATAGAAGAAGCACATGTGGTAGAAGAATGGCTGGGAAAGAAACGTGGGGCGAAAGTTACAATCCATACCCCACAAAAGGGTATGAAAAACAAACTAGTGGATTTAGCCGCTCGTAATGCTCAGATGATTTTGGATCAGGATAAAGAAAAAATAAAACGAGAAGAAGGTCGTACCATTGGAGCAGTAAAAGAAATTGAAGACTTGTTGGGAATGAAAGACTTGAATCGTATGGAGGCGTTTGATATTTCCAACATCAATGGATTTGAAACAGTTGGTTCGATGATTGTATATGAAAAAGGAAAACCAAAACGAAGCGATTATCGTAAGTTTAAACTTCGTACAGTTTCGGGACCAGATGATTATGCTTCCATGCATGAAGTGTTAACACGAAGATTTCGTCACGGGTTAGAAGAAATGAATCAATTGGAAGAACAAAATCTTCCAGAAGAGGTTGGTTCTTTTACACGTTTTCCAGATATTATTATGATGGATGGTGGACGTGGACAAGTGAATATCTGTTTACAGGTATTGGATGAATTGGGATTAAGTATTCCAGTTTGTGGTATGGTAAAAGATGATAATCATCGTACCAGAGGTCTTTATTATAACAATGTAGAAATACCAATTGACCGTCACGGAGAGGCGTTTAAATTGATTACTCGTATCCAGGATGAGGCACACCGTTTTGCCATTGAATATCATAGAAGTCTTCGCAGCAAGAGTCAGGTGAAATCAGTTCTAGACGATATTGCAGGTATTGGTCCAACCAGACGAAAGGCGTTGATGAAGCATTTCCAATCTTTAGAGAATATCAGAAATGCTTCTGTAGAAGAACTGGCTCAAATAGATGGCATGAATCAAAAAGCAGCAGAAGCAGTTTATGCGTTTTTTCATGTGAAAGATAAGCAGAACCAAGATTGAACTACACCACTGATTGTGATAAAATAGTTACAAGTATGGGCGTATATGCCCGATGCTGACAGGAGGAGAGAAACATGAACAAAAATGAGGTTAGTGTTTCCAAGTTGGTGGAGAGGTTAGATTTAAAAGAATATACCGATGGTATGGATCTGCGAAAAAGGAAAATTCATACATCGGATATTAATCGTCCAGCGTTGCAGTTGGCAGGTTATTTTCAGCATTTCGACAGTTCTCGTGTACAGGTTATTGGGAACGTAGAATATTTCTATACAAAACAGATTGAGGATGATGTTCGAATTGCCATGTATGAGGAATTATTAAGTTATGATATTCCTTGTATTATTTTTAGTAGAAGTCATATACCAGATGATGATTTTATCCGTATAGCAGAGGAAAATGGCGTGCCTGTATTAGGAACGGACAAGACAACTTCTAGTTTTACGGCAGAATTGCTTCGTGAATTGGGCGAACTTTTGGCGCCATGTATTACCATTCATGGTGTTTTAGTTGACGTATATGGTGAAGGTGTTTTGATTACTGGTGAAAGCGGCATTGGTAAGAGTGAAGCCGCATTGGAACTGGTACGACGTGGACACCGTCTGGTATCCGATGACGTAGTCGAAATTCGAAAAATCAATGACCATACTTTGGTAGGTACTGCACCAGATGTTACCAGAAATTTTATCGAACTTCGTGGTATTGGTATTGTAGATGTAAAAACACTATATGGTGTAGAATGTATCAAAGAGAAACAGGTTATTGATTTGGTTATTAAACTGCAGGAATGGAAAAAAGATGCAGAGTACGACCGTATGGGATTAGAGGATGAATATATTGAGTATCTGGATAGCCAGGTAGTATGTCATTCCGTTCCAATTCGTCCAGGTCGAAACCTTGCAGTTATCTGTGAAACAGCAGCCGTTAACCACAGACAGAAGAAAATGGGCTATAATGCAGCTCAGGAACTTTATCGCAGAGTTCAGGAGAACCTGGTAAAAAATCGTATAGATAATTAATTGATATTACAGTAAGGGAGATTTATTGAGATGGAAAGAAAAAATGCATGGGCAAAATACCCACAGGGAGAAAAAAGAGATGTGGTATTTGCATTTGCGGAAGAGTATCGTAAATTTATTAGTGAATGTAAAACAGAACGTGAATGTACCACATATGTTTACGATTTAGCAAAGGAAGCAGGCTTTGTAGATTTGGATGAAGCGATTGCAAACAAAACTGCATTAAAAGCAGGCGACCGCGTAATGGCAAATAACATGGGCAAGGGTCTTGCTATGTTTATCATCGGTGAAAAGAGTATGGAAGAAGGTATGAACATTCTCGGTGCTCACGTAGATTCACCACGTATCGATTTAAAACAGGTGCCATTATTTGAAGATACAGAAATGGCGATGTTGGATACACACTATTATGGTGGTATTAAAAAATACCAGTGGGTTGCACTTCCTCTTGCTTTACATGGTGTTATCTGCAAAAAAGATGGTACAACTGTAAACGTAAATATTGGTGACAAAGCTGGCGACCCAGTATTTGGTATCACTGATTTATTAATCCACCTTTCTGCAGAACAGATGGAAAAGAAAGCAGCAAAAGTAATTGAAGGTGAAAGTCTTGATCTTTTAATCGGCAGCATTCCAGTAGAAGAAAAAGAAGACAGCGATGAAAAAATCAAAGATAAAGTAAAAGCAAATATTTTAAATATATTAGAAGAGACTTATGGTATTGATGAAGCAGATTTCCTTTCTGCCGAAATTGAAGTGGTACCAGCAGGTGAAGCAAAGGACTATGGTTTTGACCGCAGCATGATTATGGGATATGGACATGACGATAGAGTATGTGCATGGCCATCTTATAAAGCAATGTTAGAAGTAGATGTACCAACTTACACAAGCGTGTGTCTTTTAGTAGACAAAGAAGAAATCGGCAGTGTTGGTGCAACAGGAATGCAGTCAAGATTCTTTGAAAATTGTGTAGCTGAAGTAATGAATTTGGCAGGCACCTATTCCGAACTTGCAGTTCGTCGTGCATTAAAGAACTCTAAAGTGCTTTCTTCTGACGTATCTGCGGCATTTGATCCAAACTTCCCATCCGTTATGGAAAAGAAGAACTGTGCATATTTCGGAAATGGACTTGTATTTAATAAATACACTGGTTCTAGAGGTAAAGGTGGTTCAAATGATGCAAATCCAGAATATTTTGCAAAACTCCGTAATATTATGGATACAAATGAAGTTGCATTCCAGACATCAGAACTTGGTAAAGTAGACCAGGGCGGTGGCGGAACCATTGCATATATCCTTGCAAATTATGGTATGAATGTAATTGATAGTGGTGTTGCTGTACTCAATATGCATGCGCCTTGGGAAATCATCAGCAAGGTTGACTTATATGAAGCATATAGAGGATATGTAGCATTTTTGAAAGAAGCTTAGAAGTTAGAAAATAAAACACAAAAATAAAGGGAATTTCGTATGTATACAGATTTCTATAATAAATTAAAACAGATCGTTTCTATGGAATCGATTATGCTAAATGAACCTATGAGCAAGCATACAACATTCCGCATTGGTGGCAATGCGGACATGTTTGTTTCGCCAGAAATTACGCAGGTGCCACAGATTATGGAATTGGCAAAGGAATGTGAAGTTCCAGTGACTATCATTGGAAACGGCAGTAATCTTTTGGTGGGAGACAAAGGGATTCGAGGCTTAGTATTGTCCTTTGGAAAAGCAGCAGAAGAGGTCAAAGTAGATGGTAACCGTATTACTGCGGGGGCTGGCGCATTACTTTCCAAGATTGCGGCAGAGGCATTGAAAAATAGTCTTGCTGGATTTGAGTTTGCAGCAGGTATCCCAGGTACCCTTGGCGGCGCACTTGTAATGAATGCAGGTGCATATGGCGGGGAAATAAAGGATGTATTGATAAGTGCTAAAGTATTGACCAAAGAGGGAGAAGTAAAAACTCTTTTCGCAGAGGAGCTAGAACTATCCTACCGTCATAGTTGTATTCCAGAAAAAGAATACATTGTCTTAGAAGCGACAATAGGATTACAGGAAGGAAATGAGGACGCTATTCGTGATATGATGGCAGACTTCCGTAATCGCCGTGTAGAGAAACAGCCACTAGAATATCCAAGTGCAGGCAGTACATTTAAGCGTCCAGAAGGGCATTTTGCAGGAAAACTGATTCAAGATGCAGACCTTCGAGGCTATACCGTAGGCGGTGCACAGGTTTCGGAAAAACACTGTGGTTTTGTTGTTAATAAAGGTGGAGCGACTGCAGCAGATGTGTGTCAACTCATCGAAGATGTTAAGGGAAAAGTTTATGATAAGTTTCAGGTAGAAATGGAACCTGAAGTGAAGATGATAGGAGAATTTTAGTGAACCTAATTATTGTAACCGGTATGTCAGGCGCTGGTAAAAGTACAGCCATGAAGATGATGGAGGATATGGGCTACTTTTGTGTAGACAATCTTCCAGTTGAGTTTTTCGATAAATTCGTAGAATTATTTGTGGGTACACATATGTACCAAAAGAACATTGCCATCGGCATGGATATTCGAAGTGGTGAGACGTTGGAGTTATTAAAAGCGGCGTTGGATCGCTTAGACAATGATGAAGTGCATTATGAAATTTTATTCTTAGATGCTTCTGATTCCGTGTTGGTAAAACGATATAAAGAAACTCGACGAATTCATCCATTGTCAAATGGTGAACGAATTGAAAAGGGATTGGAACGGGAACGAGAAAGAATTGGATTTTTGCGTGAGCGCGCAGATTATATTATTGATACCAGTACTTTGCTTACCAGAGAGTTAAAGGTGGAACTGGAACGTATTTTTATTCATGATGAAGATTATAAAAATATGATGATTACCATTTTATCCTTTGGGTTTAAGTACGGGATTCCAGCAGACTCAGACATGGTAATGGATGTTCGTTTCTTGCCAAATCCATATTATGATGTGGAACTTCGTCCAAAGACTGGAAATGATATTGAGATTCAGGAATTCGTGATGAAGTCACCAGAGGCTGGTCAGTTTATTGATAAGTTAGAGGATTTGGTGCAGTTTTTAATTCCACAATACATCGATGAAGGAAAGAATCAGCTGGTGATTTCTGTGGGATGTACTGGTGGAAAGCATCGTTCGGTTACATTGGCAAATGAGTTATTTAAGCGTTTGGATACGACGAACCGAGAATATGGTTTAAAAATTGAACATAGAGATTTGACGAAGGACGCATTAAGAGGAAAATAAAATGTCTTTTTCAAGTGATATAAAAGAAGAACTGGCTCGTCAACACAGCAAAGCAAAGCATTGTCAAATTGCAGAACTTGCAGCCATGATTATGCAGGAAGGGCGTATTAGCATGAATCCATATAGCCTTTCTTTTGAAACAGAGAATCCTTTGTTGTTGGAAAAGTATGCAGTGTTGTTAAAGCGCGCATTTGATATTGATGTGTCGAAGAAACTGGAGAGTCAGGATTGTAAAAGAATTGTAGATGCTATTCAGGGATTGTATCTGGAAAAGACCTGCTGTAAGCGCGCTTTTATAAGAGGTGCATTTATGGCATCAGGTTCTATGAGTGACCCGAATAAGGCGTACCATTTTGAGATTGTGTGTAGAACGCCAGAACAGGCATCGAGGCTTCAGGAACTGATGAAAGAATTTGAGACGGAGCCGAAAATTGTAGAAAGAAAGAACCATTTTGTGGTATACTTAAAAGACGGATCTCAGATTGTAGACATGTTAAATGTTATGGAGGCATATGTGTCTCTTATGAATCTGGAGAATGTACGCATACTAAAAGAGATGCGTAACTCCGTGAATCGCAAGGTAAATTGCGAAACAGCTAATATAGGAAAAACCGTAACTGCAGCAGTAAAGCAGATTGCGGATATAGAATTGATTCGTGATACAGAAGGTTTGGATAGTCTGCCGATGCCTTTGAGGGAAATGGCTCAGGTTAGATTAGAACATCCAGAGGCGCCATTAAAGGATTTGGGACAATTCATGGACCCGCCAGTGGGAAAGTCAGGAATCAATCATAGGCTTCGAAAATTGGCAGCTATCGCTGAGAACATTCGAGAAGCCAAAGAAATATAAGGGATAAGCTAAGGGAGAGAGTTATGACAAAGGAAATTACAGTAAATACATCCTCCGTTTATGACGCACGTGCGTTGGCAGAATTGGTAGGAATTGCAAATGAATTTTCTAGCAATATTACGATTGATATGGAGAGACGTTGTATTAATGTAAAAAGTATTATGGGGGTTATGGGACTAGGTCTTGATTGTGGCAAGTTAATCACCATTGAAGCAAAGGGAGAAGATGAAGAAGCTGCAGTAGAGGCAATGATAGAGTTCTTAACCAAATAACGAGGTGTAAGAAGATGAATGAAAAGAAACTGTTATTCGTATTTAATCCAAAGTCAGGAAAGGGTTTAATCAAACATCATTTATTGGATGTCGTAGATACCATGGTGAAAGCAGGATATGAACCAACGGTATACCCTACACAGGAGAGAGGAGATGCCACAAGAAAAGTAAAAGAGATTGGGGCAAACTTTGATCGTATCGTATGTAGTGGCGGCGATGGTACATTAGATGAAGTTGTAACAGGTATGCGAGAAGCAAATTTGCAGATTCCGTTGGGATATATACCAGCAGGTAGTACGAATGACTTTGCAAGTACTTTAGGTATTCCAAATGATATGGTAAAGGCAACAGAAATTGCTGTAGGAGAACATATCTTTCCATGTGATGTGGGGCAGTTCAATGATGATACCTTTGTGTATATTGCAGGTTTTGGACTTTTTACGGAAATCTCTTATGATACACCGCAAGAACTTAAGAATCTCTTGGGACATGCGGCGTATATTTTATCAGCAGCAAAGAGTTTAACGTCTATTCCTAATTATTTGATGCAGGTAGAAGCAAATGGAGAAGTTATTCAGGATCGATTCATTTATGGTATGATTACCAATTCTATCTCAGTAGCAGGATTTAAGGGATTAACCGGAAAAGATATTGAATTGGATGATGGAAAATTTGAGGTTACATTAATTAAGAGTCCAACTAATCCAATTGAATTAAATGAAATTATTGCTTATTTGACGGGAATTTTATCAGAAACAAAAATGGTCTATGCATTTAAAGCAGATCACGTGCAGATTCGCTCCAGATCCAGTGTTGCATGGACGATGGATGGAGAGAACGGTGGTGAATATTGGAGCGTAGATATCCGTAATCATCATAAGTCTATCAATATTCTTACAAAAGAAGAGGGATAAGTTATTATTTATACTTTCTTTTTTTACAAAAATGTACTATAATTATTAGCAACTAGTTATGGATATATAATTTTAGGAGGTAACATAATGTTAGTATCAGCAAAAGAAATGCTTGACAAAGCAAAAGCTGGCCACTATGCAGTAGGACAGTTCAACATTAACAACTTAG
>CAZDAP010000037.1:0-9137 GCA_964503585.1 uncultured Lachnobacterium sp.
TAAAATCCTGTCGTAGCAATACGGTACCGGTTCGATTCCGGTCGCCGGCATTGAGCACTTAATGAGTACGTAGTTCGAATTTAGTGCGAAAGCCTACCCTTGTGGTTGGCATTATGTGAGTGTAGCTCAGCTGGATAGAGCACTTGGCTACGGACCAAGGTGTCGGGAGTTCGAATCTTCTCACTCACGCTTCAAAGAACCCTTGAAACAGTAATGTTTCGAGGGTTTTCTTTTGCACATAATTAGGAAAATAAAGTTGTCAGTTATATTTGATATGTATTATAATTGCTAGTAACAAATGATAATATAAATAAATGAGGTACAAGATGGATAATATTTTTAATATGGCAAAAGAGTCGATATCTGCAGCGGGAAAAGGATTTTCTCAGAAAGCAACAGATGTGTCTGATTTAGCAAAAGTAAGTCTTAAGATTAAAGAAGAAGAGAAACAGATTGAGCTTTTCATACAGGAACTTGGAAAGCAGTTTTATGCTACACAGTTTGAAGAAGCAAAGAAGTTGTTTCCTGAATTAGCAGAAACTATTTTTAGAATAAGTGCTGATTTAGAAAAAGATCGTGTAGAACTTGCTTTTTTGAAAGGAAAGAAGATTTGTCCAAATTGTGGTACGGAAGTAGATTTAGATGTGAAGTGCTGTACAGAATGTGGTACAAATGTGGAACACATTGTTAGACCAAGACCAGTAGAACCAGCAAAACGTTTCTGCACAAATTGTGGAATGGAAATTGCAGGGAATTCAAAATTCTGTTCGAATTGTGGAGCAAAAGTAGAATAGTTGATGATTTAGCCTCGGAAACACATGTTTTCGGGGTTTTTTAAATGTTTTCTTTTGGATGTATATTGTTGATTTCCAAAATGGAATTTTGTATATTGGATATATGATGTTAAAGGAAAGAGAATGGGATAAGAAATTAAATATTGATACTGTTGGTAGAGATGCAAGTAAAGAGGATGCCTATCATTATCCTTATGAACCAACGCCATATTCTGTGTTAGAGAGATTGGTGGAAAGTGAGTATATTGCAGAAGAGAGTTATGTGATAGACTATGGTTGTGGCAAAGGTCGTGTGGGTTTCTTTTTGAATAGTAGATTAGGTTGTAAAGTGTTAGGGATAGATTTTGATGAGAGAATGTGTCAGGTGGCACAGGAAAATCTTCGAAACTACGATAGGAGAAAGGATAAGCATGATGTGGAATTTATCTGCGAAAATGCGGAAAAGTATGAAGTAGAAGATGCAGATGTATTTTATTTTTTTAATCCCTTTTCTGTAGAAGTGTTGCAGTCAGTAATTGGAAAGATTCGAAAGTCTTATTATGAAGATCCGAGAAAAATGAGGTTATTTTTCTATTATCCAAGTGATGATTATATTTCCTTTTTGATGACGGTTTCAGAGTTATGTTTTGTGGATGAAATTGATTGCCAGGATTTATTTGAAGGAGATAATAGAAGGGAAAGAATTGTTATTTTTGAGATTTCCCTAGTAAAAGTGAAATTTGTTGATTTTATGAGAATATAAAACTTTAAGGAGGCAGAAAATGGAAACATGGTATTATGAAGTAGTCAGTATTGACGGAGATTATGCGAATTTAAAGAGAACAGATATTGAGTTAAATGATTTGAAATTGGTGGCTCGTGCACTTTTGCCTGCAGAGATTATGGTAGGTAGTAAGTTAAAGTATGAACTTATGCAGTATGAAATTATTACATTGGGATGATTCTGTCAGTGGAATACTGTTGTTTGGAAATAAGGGTAACATTAGGAGGGGATTATGCTAACCTATCCGATGAATCAAAGAGAGGATAAGTCGAAATATTATTATCTATATTCGGCGATGAAGGAAGATATTTTATCAGGAAATTTAAAGAAGAATGAGAAATTGCCTTCTAAGCGTTCTTTGGCAGAGCATTTAGGTGTGAGTCTGATTACGGTGGAAACGGCTTATCAGATGCTAAAGGATGAGGGGTATATTGAGTCGAGGGAACGTAGTGGATATTATGTGACAGAACTGAAGTTGCTTAGTAAGAGAAAAGTCGCTGGAAAAGAGTTGGAGTTGTTAGAGCATGGAAGTACAAAACGACTTCAACTATTGGATACACGTGTGGAAAGTGGAGACAGTGATGAGCAACAAACATTTTCTGAATCGAAAGCAGAATCTCGATTAAGTGCTAAAGATACTCTTTTTCCAGAGTCAGTATATTTTAAGACGGTGCGTAGTGTATTAACAGAGTATGGAAGCGATCTTTTAGAGAAGTCTCCGAATGAAGGTTGCGGTATTCTTCGTAATGCCATTGCAAAGTATTTATTGCGTTATAGAGGGATTTTTGCGCAGCCAGAGCAGATTATTATAGGTTCTGGTGCAGAGCATTTGTATAGCACGGTTGTGCGTATGTTTGGAAACGAAAAGGTGTATGGATTGGAAGACCCATCTTATAAGCAGATTCGTATGGTGTACGAAGGTATGGGGGCAAAGTGCGAGATGCTTAGAATGGGAAAGGAAGGTATCTTATCCACAGAGTTGGAAAAAACGGAAGCAGATATCCTGCATGTAACTCCATTTCACAGTTATCCATCTGGCGTAACAGCCACAGTACGAAAGCGTCAGGAGTATTTGGAGTGGGCGAAAGGTAGTTTGAAAGAGGAAAGTAAGAAGGACGAAAGAATTATAATAGAGGATGACTTTGACAGTGAGTTTTTTATGCCAGGAAAACCAATTGACACTCTGTACATGTCAGATGATAATCAGAGTGTTATTTATATTAATACATTTTCAAAAAGTCTTTCGCCATCCATTCGTATTGGATATATGATATTGCCAGAGAAATATATGGACAGATACAGAGAAACCATGGGTGAGTTCTCATGTACAGTTCCAGTGTTAGATCAGTATGTGCTGGCTGAATTTATAGATAGTGGACATTTCGAGCAGCATTTGAATCGCGTGCGGAGGCATTGTGAGAGATAAAAATGTTATAAATGTGTTGATAAATAGGTGTATATATAACGCATAAACAGTTATATATAACACTTATGCACCTATTTTTTGTGCAAAAGAAAACGAGGTTGAAATATGAGAATATTACAAAATTCAGGCGTGCCAATTTATCAACAGATTGCGGAGCAGATGAAAGCATATATTTTGGCAGGAAAAATGAAACAGGGCGAATATCTTCCATCCATTCGTAGTCTGGCGAAGGAATTAAAGATTAGCGTTATCACAACCATGAAAGCGTACGAGTTGTTGGAGGCGATTGCTGCGGCAAAGATTGCTGGAATGGCAGATAAAGAATTGATTTATCTAGTTGCTATGATTTTTTTATCGGATGTTTACTGATAGAGCCTATGTCAGACTACTGGTTCTTAGGCGGATTCTATAATAAAAAAAGAGGCAGCTTAGGATTTTTACAAGGCTCTAATCGCTATGAGCGAGTGATACGAGATGTGGTCATTATAGATTTAATAAGAAGGGTTTGTCTTTATCTTGGAGTATACCTAGTGATGGTTCTAGGTAGTGTGATTGCAGGACTAGAATCAGATAATTATATTTTTATTGCATTCTTTCCTTTTTTCGATATCTTAATGGGAGAAATCGAGATACTCATTGCTAGACATTTTGATATGTGGAATTATCATTATATCGTGGTGTTTTTGGGATTTTTGGTTTCTACACCACTTATTACGAAAAGCATACTGTTGGGACCAGATTATATGCCTATTGCATGTGTAGTTATGGCAATATTGGCGGCGGCAGTAGCGGTTGGAATCGTTTTATATACGAATAAAAAAGTGAGGGATAGTTATTATGATAAATGATATCAAAATGGGATTTTTATCAACTATGGAATCAGCGTGTTGCTTTATAAGAAAGATTATTCTAAGATGAATTTCCAAAAAGCCTTAGATAGAGCGAAATAAATAGAGAAACCGTTCCCTTAACAGGGGACGGTTTTTTGCATATTTTATAATAAATAGAATAAAATGGTAAAATGTTATGACGTTTGGGATTGTATATCCAAAGGATATTGAGCGATTAAGAATAGAGAAAAGGGCGATATTGATAGATATTCGCTCAAGAGATGATTATCGGGAAGGTCATTGGGAAGGTGCAATAAACTATCCAGAGGAGGATGTGGAGGATTATACCAAGGTATTGCTTAGAAAGAGACCGATTATTGTATATTGTCAGCACGGGGGCTCTAGTATGCAGTTGGCTAGAACTTTGGGAAGAAATGGCTATGATGTGGGCAGTGTAGTAGGTGGATTTGAGGCCATGAAGAAATACAAAGAGGGAAAGAAATAACTCTGTTATTAAATGGGAAAAAATAGATAAGAAAAAAACATATCTACCATTGAAAAATGAGTAGAAGTTGGGGTATAGTAGTTATGATGTACAAACTGTGCGCGAAAATAAGTAAGCGCATTGGTTTAAAAATGTAAGAAGAAAAACATGGAGAAATCTATATGAAAACATATGAATTGGTTGTACCTTGCCACTTTGGTATGGAGGCAGTGACCAAACGAGAAATTTATGATTTAGGATATGAAATTACAAGAGTAGAAGATGGACGTATTACTTTTGAAGGCGATGCGGAAGCAATCTGCCGTGCAAACGTGTTTTTACGTTCTGCAGAGCGAGTTTTGCTTTTGGTAGGTAGATTTAAGGCTACCACTTTTGAAGAGCTTTTTCAGGGGATTAAAGCCCTTCCTTGGGAGGATTATATTCCAAAGGACGGAAAGTTTTGGGTAAAGAAAGCATCTTCGATTAAGAGTAAATTATTTAGCCCATCGGATATTCAGTCTATCGCTAAAAAGGCAATCGTAGAACGCTTGAAGGGTGTATATAAAACGGATTGGTTCAAAGAGGATGGTGCAGCATATCCTATCCGTATCTTTTTATTAAAAGATGAGGTTATGGTAGCGCTTGATACCTCAGGTGATTCGCTTCATAAGAGAGGATATCGTTTACAGACAAGTAAGGCTCCGATTACAGAGACCTTGGCTGCGGCGCTGATTATGCTGACCCCTTGGAGAAAAGACCGTATTTTAGTAGACCCATTCTGTGGTAGTGGGACATTTCCAATTGAAGCAGCCATGATTGCTGCGAATATTGCACCAGGTATGAATCGTGAATTTACTGCAGAGGCGTGGACTAATATTATTCCAAAACAACTTTGGTACGATGCAGTAGAAGAAGCACAGGATTTGATGGAAAAAGATATTCAGGTGGATATTCAAGGCTATGATTTAGATGGAGAAGTAGTAAAGGCTGCCCGTGAAAATGCACGCCGTGCAGGTGTAGATCATCTGATTCATTTTCAACAGCGTGATGTGGCAAAGATGAGCCATCCAAAGAAATACGGATTTATTATTACGAATCCACCATATGGTGAGCGTTTAGAGGATAAAGAAGATCTTCCAGAGTTATATACAACAATCGGTGAGGTGTATAAGAACCTGGATTCCTGGTCTATGTATATGATTACAAGTTATGCAGATGCAGAACGTTATATTGGCAGAAAAGCCGATAAAAACCGCAAGATTTATAATGGTATGATTAAGACTTATTTTTATCAGTTTATGGGGCCAAAGCCACCAAAGAAAGAAAATAAGTAGTAGAATGAGGTAGTAAGATTTTATGAGATATTCAAAAAGATACATTGTACTTTCGATTGTATTAGCATTCGTCTTTTTGTTTAAATTTCATATTTTGGCATCAGATGATGTAGAGGTTGGAAAGTTCCGAGGCGGAGTTTTGGATACGACAGTTTGGTATCCAATTATTGCAGAGGAAGTTAATAGTAAAGAGATTCGTCTGGTGATTGATAACAAAGAATACAGTAGTAATGATTATACATTTTATATGGATGATAATCGTAATATTATGGTGCCAGTAACGATTCTAAGAGATTTATTGAATTGTAGTGCTCATATGTATGAAAATTCCTACTTGATGGTAGAAAAACATAATTTGAGTGCAACAATTAATGTGGATGAGTTAAAAGCAAATAGTACTGGAGAAACGGTAAATATCACATCACCACTTACTCTTATTGATGGAACGTATTATATAGGTTTGAGTGACTTGTCAGACATGCTGGGATATAGTTATTCTTTTAATTTTGATGAGAATACATTAACAGCTGCAGATACTGCTGAAAATGTGAATGCGTTACCAGCTCAATATGATTTAAGAACTCGTCTGAGAGTTTCTTCTATTCGAAATCAGGGAAGTTATGGTACCTGTTGGGCATTTGGTGCTTTGACGGCTATGGAGTCTGCTTTATTGCCAGAGGCGACCTATTCGTTTTCTGTGGATCATATGAGCATGAGTAATTCCTTTAAGATGACCCAGTATGATGGTGGTGAGTATACCATGGGTATGGCGTATTTAGCTGCTTGGCAGGGTCCAGTGTATGAAAAAGATGACCCATATGGGGATGGAATATCGGATGATACGTTAGAAGAAGTAAAGCATGTACAGGAAATGCGTATCATCGCTTCCAAAGATATTGCAGCTATCAAAAATGCTGTGTTTAAGTATGGTGGCGTGCAGACATCACTTTATAGCAATATGCAGAATGGAACAAGTTCATCGGGACATTACAATAGTGCTACGAATTCCTATTGTTATATTGGTACGGAAAAGCCAAATCATGAGGTTGTAATTATCGGCTGGGATGATAATTATTCCAAAGATAATTTCTCTGTACCTTTGGAAGGTGATGGAGCATTTATCTGTCAGAATAGTTGGGGTAATTCGTTTGGGGATAATGGTATTTTTTATGTGTCTTATTACGATACCAACATCGGCACACACAACGTGGTATATACTAGAATTGATGATGTAGATAATTATGATAATATTTATCAGAGTGATTTGTGTGGCTGGGTAGGTAAGATGGGCTATGAAAAAGAGTCCATGTATGGCGCAAATGTTTTTACCGCAAAGGCAGATGAAGAGATTGTTGCGGCTGCATTCTATGCTACCGCTCCAGATACAGATTATAAAATTTATGTTGTAGAGGATTTTGAGGATGAGGGGTCCTTCCAGAATAAAGTATTAATGGCAGAAGGTACAGTAGAGGATGCTGGATACTATACAATAGATTTTAAAGATGGCGTGGAGGTAGACAAGGGAGAGCGCTATGCAATAGTGGTCTATGTATATACACCTGGAGCCACACATCCTTTGGCGATTGAATATGATTCTGGAGAAAAATTTTTAGAAAATATTGATTTGGAAGATGGCGAAGGTTATATCAGTTATACTGGAAATCAATTTATTAACGTAAAAGAAAAACAGGATTGTAATATTTGTATCAAAGCGTTTACAAATAACAGATAAAATGGAAAAGAAAATTTTACAATGGATTACGGTTGCTTCGGGAATCATAACATTGTTTGTGTGCATTGGTTTATATCATCTGCCATCTATTAAAGAACAGTGGATTTTGGCGGCTGAATTGACAGAAGCAGCGGTAGGACAAACAAATATTGAGATTGAAGAATCCGAAGAAGAAAAATTATATATAGAAATTCCAGAAGACGTAGATGGGAAAGATATTGTTATTACTAATGACTATTTGACGCAGACCATTTATGTTCGATTTGAAAATACTGCGGATAATTATTCGGAAGAATATAGCGTATATGGAAGTAGCGACCATATTGCAAGTATGTCTCATTATAAAGAGGCAGAAGCGCAGGTGCTAGCCATTTGTTTGGACAAACTTTATGAGATCTCTTATCATTTTGAAGATGGAAAACTGTGTATGTCATTTATTGATCCTCATGATATCTATGACAAGATCGTTGTAATAGATGCGGGACATGGTGGCAGAATGTCAGGAGCGGTAAGACATGGAATAGAAGAAAAAACACTTAATTTAGAGATTGTAAAACAGATTAAGGCGATTTTTGATGAGGTGGATGACGAAAGTATAAAGGTTTATTATACGCGTCTGGACGATACGAATCCAACCCTTATGGAACGTGTAAATATGGCAAATAAAGTGGATGCAGATTTGTTTATCAGCATTCATAACAATGCAGCGGGAACGGGTGTATTTTCTAGTAGAAATGGTACGTTGGCACTATATAGTCCTGACGATGACACAGAGTTATCCAGTATGCATTTTGCACAGATTTGTGTGGAACAGGTAAATGCAAGCACAGGAAGCAAAAATCAAGGAATTGCGGATGGGGATTATGTTTATATAGTAAGAACCAGTCAAGTGCCAGTCGCTTTAATAGAAGTGGGGTATATGTCGAATCAGGAAGAACTGGAAAAATTAAGCGATTCCGAGTATCAAAGAAAGGTAGCAGAAGGTGTGTATAATGCGATTATGCAGGCCTTTGATGAGGGATATTAATATGAAAAAAATTATTTTTGCCACAGGAAATAAAGATAAAATGCGTGAAATTCGCGAAATTATGGCAGATGTAGATGTGGAAGTCATTTCTATGAAAGAAGCTGGAATAAAAGTGGACGTGGTAGAAGATGGAACTACATTCGAAGAGAATGGTCTGATTAAAGCAAGAGCCATTGCAGAGCATACAGATGCTATTGTTTTGGCAGATGATTCAGGATTAGAAATTGACTATTTGGACAAGGCACCTGGTGTATATTCTGCGCGTTTTATGGGAGAAGATACTTCTTATGAAATCAAAAATCAGGCGTTGATCGAAAAATTGGATGGTGTTCCAAAGGAGCAGCGTACAGCACGTTTCGTATGTGCGATTGCTGCTGTGCTGCCAGATAAAACGGAACTGGTTGTTCGTGAAACGATGGAAGGTTATATTGGATATGAAGCAGAAGGCGAAAATGGGTTTGGCTATGATCCAATCTTTTATTTGGATGAATTCGGATGTTCTTCTGCCGCGCTTTCAAGAGAGCAAAAAAATGAAATTAGTCATCGTGGAAAGGCATTAAGAGCAGTAAAAGAGATTTTGTTAAGCCGTGAAACCCTGTAAAATCAAGGGTTTCCGGGTTTTTAAAAAAAACTAAAAAAAATTTAAAAAAGTTGTTGACATATGAGGAAGTCTATAATATAATAATTTTTGTCGTCAGGGAAATGACGAAAAACAAAATATCCTTCGGGGTGTGGCTCAGCTTGGCT
>CAZDAP010000038.1:0-8941 GCA_964503585.1 uncultured Lachnobacterium sp.
ACCAGAAAGAACAATACGATGAAGCTTGCAAAAAGGTGCTTGCTGAAAAGATTATTTTGGCGTGGATTATGAAGCATACGATGAAAGAGTATGTGAATTATGATGTAGGGGAGATTGCTAAACAATTTATTGTAGGTGAACCCCAAATTGCAGAGGTGTCTGTTTTGCCAGATGAAACGAATGCCCCGAAAATAATGGGAACAGGTGTGGAAGATTCCACTGTAACTGAAGGCAGTATTACATACGATATTCTGTTTCGTTCTATCGTGCCAAATACGGACGAAGTGGTGCAGATGATTATCAATGTTGAGGCACAGAATAATTTTTATCCAGGTTATCCGATTATTAAACGTGGTATCTATTACTGTGCGCGCATGATTTCGTCGCAGTATGGGACAGTATTTACGAAATCACACTATGAGAAGATTCAAAAAGTGTATTCTGTTTGGATTTGTATGAATCCACCGAAGAAACGTAACAATACGATTACGGGTTATTCCTTGACAGAGATACAGTATGTTGGTAAGGTAAAAGAAGAAAAGCAATATTATGATTTGATGAATGCAATTTTGATATGTCTTGGTTCTGGTGAAGAAAAGGCAGAGAATGAATTGTTGAGATTATTAGATGTGTTGTTATCATCTGATAAAAAGGCGAAAGAAAAAAAAGAAATCTTAGAGAAAGAATTTCAGATACCGATGACAGAAAGAATGGAAGCGGAGGTAGAACATATGTGTAATTTAAGTGATGGAGTAGAGCAGAAAGGGATAGAGAAAGAACATATTCGTGCTATTCAAAAGAAATTAGAAAAAAATAAGTCAATCGAACAGATTGCGGATGAACTTGAAATTGAAGTATTTGATGTGGAAAAATATATTCAGTTCATACACGAGAAAGATAATAAATAGAAACAAGTTCCCCATCTGCCTATTATATACGGCAGATGGGGATTTTTCTTAAGATTACTTTGATTAATGGTTTATACATAGTACTGTGCCTGTGCATTCCACAGCTCATAATATTTTCCAGTAGTATCAGCAACCAAAGAATCATGACTGCCCTGCTGAATCACGTTTCCTTCATGGAATACAAGGATGTCATCGCAGAAGCGACAGGAGGAAAGGCGATGACTGATATAAATCGCTGTTTTGTCGCCTGCGATTGCATCGAATTTACTGTAAATCTCTGCTTCGGCAATTGGGTCGAGAGCAGCAGTCGGTTCATCTAAGATAATAAATGGTGCGTCTTTGTAAAGCGCACGGGCAATGGCGATTTTCTGTGCTTCGCCGCCAGAAATTTCAATACCTTCTTTGTTTAAATCTTTGTATAAATAGGTATCTAAGCCATTTGGCATAGTGTCCATACGGTCTTCAAAACCCGCATCTTTTAAACATTTCAGTACACGTTTTTTATCATATGTTGCTGCGCCAGCTACATTTTCTCCGAGAGGAAGAGCAAAGAGTTTGAAATCCTGAAATACAACAGAGAAAATGTTGATATAGTCATCATATCTATACTTTCGAATATCAATGCCATTCAATAAAATCTGTCCTTCTGTAGGGTCATAAAGACGGCAAAGCAGTTTGATAAATGTCGTTTTTCCAGATCCATTCATACCTACCACAGCGAGACGGCTACCTACAGTAAACTTCATGTTTACATGGCGAAGTGCCCATGTATCAGAGCCGGGATATTTGAAAGATACATCTTTAAATTCTACTTCATACTGTCTGTCAGTACGTTTTTCTGTGGTTAAGGAGCCTTGGTACATATTATTAGGTGTATCTAAAAATTCAAAGCAAGGTTCCAGAAATTGTGCGTTAATACGTAATTCTCCAAAGGTTTTTAAGAGTTGAGAAATACCCAAAAAGAGGTTGGTAATTGCACCGATATACTGGGTGATGGAGCCTACTCCGAAGGCACCTGCCCATGCTTTTAGACAGACAAAGAGATAAATGATGCCTGTTAAAACTACAGAGATACATTCAGATAATGCAAGGTAAAGTCCCATCGGTCCTTTTGCATAACTTGCAATTTTCGAATCATGGCTAAATGATTTGTCGCGTTCCATATAAATACGACATACGTTTTCTTGCTGGTTATACATACGAAGGTCAGTGGCGCGTTCTCTCTCTTCGCACATAAATCCATAAAAACTAAAAAAGCGATTTCCCAATCGTGCATCTTCTGCGGTAAGAGTCCAGTATTTTTCGCCCTGTGTACTGCAAATAGGAGAAAGGATTGCAATAAAAAGCATTGCAAGTACAATAATTACTGCACAAATAGGATGATTAAAGATGATAAAGTCTTGATTTGTTACCTGTGCTGTAAATAAGCTAATTGATAAACCGATACCACCGATGATTTGAATCATGGCAGTAATAATTTTGTTAAAATCATTTTTTGCCATGAGTGGTCCCCAACCAGCCCAGTTCTCAGTTTGAAGTACCTGAGAATACAAGTCAAAGATTTCCTGACGACTTATATCAGCATAATCGAGACTCAACATTTTCTCACCATAGGTACGACTGTATTTGATGTTGCTTCTTGAATGTTCAAAATTAGACCACCGATCTAAAATGCCACACAATAGTGCAAGTATGGCAGAAGTAACGAGTTGAAGGACAACCCATTTTAACAGTAAGTCTGGATTACGATTACCAGCTAGTTCATTGATTAATTGCGCAGATATCCAAATAGTTACATATGGAGCGCCTGCCTTTATAATGGAACTGCATATATCAGAAAGGAATAGTCGAGGACTTTGTTTATGCCATATCTGTAGTGCACGCATGTTACGTGCGATTACTTCTTTTAAGGATATGTTGTTTTCTTTATTTTTCATCAGACTCATCTCCTTCTTTGTAATATTTGCTTTGCACCTCAAACAGATTTGCATAGCCGCCACCAGAAACTAACAGGCTTTCGTGTGTGCCTTCTTCTGCAATCTGCCCATTTGCGATAAAAAGAATACGGTCACAAAAACGAGTAGATGCCAAGCGATGTGAGATGAAAAGGGCAGTTCTTCCCTGTGTCATTTCATGGTATTTCATATAAATATCATTTTCAGCGATTGGGTCTAGGGCAGCAGTTGGTTCATCCAGGGCTAAGATTGGTCCGTCTTTATACAAGGCTCTTGCTAACATTAGACGCTGTGTCTGACCACCAGATAGTTCCACGCCATCTTCAAAAACTTTTCGCCCAATACAGGTGTGAATATCATTTGGTAAGGATTTTACTTTTTTCGTCAGTCCTGCTTTTTCTAGACTGTTCCAAACTCTTTCCTCGTCAAAATGTTCTACCTGTTGTGCAACGTTTTCAGCAACACTTGCTTCCAATATGGAAAAATTCTGGAAAACTGCCGAGAAAAGTGTATAGTAATCCTTGCGATTAAATTTACGAATATCCTCACCATTTAATAGGATTGTTCCTTGGCTTGGGTCTAAGAATCCACAAATCAGTTTTACTAAAGTGGTTTTACCAGCCCCATTTAAACCTACAATAGCCAGTTTTTCACCGGGATGTATCGTAAGATTTATATTGGTAAGTGTATCTTTTTCTGCTTCTGGATAACGGTATGATACGTTTTCTAAACGAATCTCATAGTCTTTGTTCAGTTCTTTTGTAAGTGGTTTTCCTTCTTCAAATAAAAATGGTTCTGGCCATTCTAAAAATTCTCTGACCGTAGAAAGGTCAAGGCTCTGTTTATGCAGTTCAGAGAAATTACTTAAGATTCCAGTAATCCAAGATGTAAATCCACTCATAGCACTAAAATAAAGTAAAAACTGTGATGCACTTATGCCATCTGTTAAAGTTAAATGAATGAGGTAAGTATAAGCAATTCCATTTCTTAAAAAAGCCAATAATAAGTCGATGATATTTGTCCAAAGGTAGGTCTTTTCTCGTCTTGCCATAAAGGCTTCATAGAGATGAAAGGTTGCAAACCACACATCATCAATCCATTGTTTTAATCCAAAAATACGAATGTCCTTTGCAATCGTCGTACGAATAGAGGAGCGGTTAAGATATTCGATTTTTTCGCAATAGGAGGCTTCCTCTTCACGATGATGGTAGCCCCATTCGTTGATACGTTTATTTACAAAATAGCCTATGGCAGTTGTAATCATTACGATTAGAATAAGAAATGGATTTAGGTTTGATAAAAGTGACAAATAAACGATAAATCCAATGATATTGGTTAAAATAGTTTCCCATGTGGTCCAAAATGCTTCTGTTGCTTCTCGATTGCTAGAGCAAGCTTGGGAAGCTTTGTTCTCGAAATTAACGAAATTCGTATCAAAAATATTGGGATAAGAAGTCTGCGCTAATTTGTTACCAATTTGTTTGATGATATCCGTACGGATATCAATTCGTCCATAAAGGGTATTGGTATCGATGTATGTTTTTAATCCAGAAAGGACAAATAAGATAGCACTAAAAATCAGTATTGTGATAATTAGTTCATCCAGTGGCGCAGCAGTTTCTATTTTTCCTAGAATCATAGGAGCAATCAGTAATTCAGCCACAGTTTTTGAAGCGGTGACTACAGCGGTTGCGATTAAGAGAAATAAAACACTTTTGCATACGCGCCAAGCAATTTTAATCATAAAAGCAGTGTTTTGCCACATATTATATTTGTTTTTTTGTGTTTCTTTTTCGTTCATTATGTTACCTCGTGAATAATAGTTGATAGTATCATATATATCAAAAAAATCCCCAAAAACACATTTTGGGGATGAATTGTTCTATTTAGGTGATGAATTGCAAACTTGTGGCAGCAGGATTTCCGTGGTAAAAGCACCATCTTCACTGTTTCGGCTGATATATCCGTCCAGACGTTCTACGATATTGTCGATGCGTACCAAGCCGAAGCCGTGGCCTTCGCCTTTTGTGGTTTTAAAGATATTTCCCACCTTTGACATCTTTTTTGTAGAAGTAAAGTTGGTGAAAGATATGTAGAGCTGGGTGTTTTTCATATCCATGTAGACACGAATCATACGTTCTTCTTCTGGAAGTTTGAGACTTGCTTCGATTGCATTGTCAAAGAGATTGCCGATGATAACGCAAAGGTCAATTTCAGAAGTTGTGAGTGCCAATGGAATATGAGCATCTGCATGGACTGGGATATTTTTGGACTTTGCCAAAGAAATTTTACTATTTAGAATAGCATCTGCCATGGCGTTTCCTGTTTTGATAACAGTATCCACGGTGGATAGGTCGGTATCTAGTTCATCCAAATAGGATTTTATGGCATCCAGATTTCCGTCAGCAGCATAGGCTTTCATAACTTGAATGTGATTACGATAGTCGTGTCGCCATCCGCGGATCTGTTTGTACATATTTTCTACTTCGGCATAGTGGGTTTCAATCAGTTCACGTTGGTAGGTGGCGATTTGTTTATCTATATGTTTCGAGAAAATAGACATAAGGTTCTCCTTGTATATTTTGTGTGATGATTCAAAAGGTTGAATTTGGAATTTAGGATAATTTTATAATCGCACGATTCAGCGGTTCATAAGCACCCCTCGGGAGTGGGATATTAGACCCGTCGGAAAGGTAACAATCCGTTTTAGTTACACGTTGAACTATGTTCAAGTTTACAATACAGGAGCGTCCTACCTTGAAAAACCGTTCATCCAATTCTTTTTGCATATCACCCAATGTCTTTTTTACCGTGTAGTCGGTTTTTCCATGAATAGTGATATAGTTACCATTTACATCGATAAATCGAATTTCATGAAATGGAATACGAATCATTTGACCAGATATTTCTAAAATCAACATGCGCTCGTTTTTTTGAATTTTCTCTGTAGCACGGTTTAGTACTTCGAATAGTTTTTCTTTTTTTACAGGTTTCATTAGGTAATGAAGAGCCGATACCTCATATCCTTCTGAAATATATTCAGAATATCCTGTAATGAACACAATCTGAACTGTTTCGTTTTTCTTGCGAATAGTTTTTGCCAGACTTACACCATCCATTTGTCCCATTTCTACATCAAGAAGCAGAATGTCATAGTCATTTTCTTCTTCATAAGAAAAGAGAAAACTTTCTGCCGATGGAAAGGTACGAAGTTGTACATCGTGTTGGTATTCCTTTGCCCAATCCATGACGATGGAAGATACATATTCAATTACAGAAGTTTCGTCATCACAAATTGTAATTTTATAAGTCATGTTAATTCCTCTTTTGCATTTTATAACAGTAAGTATAACAAAAAAATTTAGGTTGGCAAGCATGAATAAAAAGATGTTTACTTGTACTTCGAAATGAAAAGGAGTATAATTCCTTTGCATGCGATTTTTAACATGCAGTAAGAATGTATAAGTAAGAAGGCGTAATTATGAGTACAGAAACGAAGAAAAATACAGCCTTAACAGAAGGCTCTATTCCGAAAAAAATTATAGGTTTTGCAATTCCATTATTTTTGGGAAACCTATTTCAGCAGATGTATAATATGGCGGATTCTCTCATTGTAGGAAATTTTCTAGGCGATGAGGCATTGGCATCCGTAACATCAACAGGAAGTCTGATTTTTTTACTGGTAGGATTTTTTAATGGAACAGCCATGGGTGCAGGGGTTGTAATTGGTCGCTATTTTGGGGCGAAGGATTATGACAAAGTAAAAAAAGCGGTTCACACAGATGTGGCATTTGGCTTGATAGCAGGGGTATTGATGACGATTATAGGTGTGACGCTGACTCCAACGATTTTGCAGTGGATGGGCACACCAGCAGATGTATTCCCAAATTCAGTTATGTATCTTCGTGTATACTTCTGTGGTTCGCTGGCATCTATTATGTATAATATTTGCATGGGAATTTTGCATGCGATTGGAGATAGTAAGCATCCGTTGTATTATTTGATTTTTTCATCCTGTGTAAATATTGTATTAGATTTTATCTTCTGTGGAGTTTTCCGTTTGGGAGTACAATATGCAGCGCTTGCAACGATTATTTCGCAGTTTTTAAGTGTCGTTCTTTGTATGAGCAGATTAATGCGAGTAGAGGATGTATATCAGATTCATATAAAAGAAGTACGACTTGATCCCCAGATGTTAAAACAGATTATCACCATTGGGTTGCCATCCGGTGTACAAAATTCGATTATTTCCTTAGCGAACATTGTAGTACAATCGAATATTAATGCATTTGGTACTGCGGCAATGGCGGGCTGTGGTTCTTATTCGAAATTAGAAGGGTTTGGCTTTTTGCCAATTACGTGTTTTACCATGGCATTAACCACCTTTGTTAGTCAGAACCTCGGTGCCAAAGAATACGATCGTGTGAAAAAGGGCGCGGTATTTGGTATTGGCTGTACCTTGTTCCTGGCGGAAGCAGTTGGTATTTTGATATTTACCTTAGCGCCACATGTGATTGGAATTTTTGGTGGTGGTGCTGAGGCAATCGAATATGGAGTGCTACAGGCACATACCGTTACCTTGTTTTATTTCTTGCTGGCATTTTCTCATGCTTCAGCAGCCATTATGCGAGGTGCAGGAAAATCTACAGTTCCAATGTATGTTATGCTGATTTCCTGGTGTGCCATCCGTATTGCATATATCACAATCGTGGGTACGTTGTTTGATAACATTCAATTAATTTTTATGGCATATCCAATTACCTGGAGCATCAGTTCTATTATCTTTTTAATTTATCTGTTAAAAGCAGATTGGATGCATAATTTTGAGCGGCAGGAAGCCAAGGAATGTGCATGATAACCATTTAGCCCAGAAAAGGAAAGTGTTTCGAACTTCCTTTTCTGGGCTATATTCTAATCTACTCAAATGAAACGCTAATTTCTCCTACTCCGCCACTTATTTTTAATTTGTTTGTACCATTGCCGTAGGTGTTTCCGTTATAACTGGTGAAACCACTAATTCGGCAGTGACCAATGCCTTTGGAAATAATTGCGGAATAGTCTTCTGGATTGCCGATGAGTTTCAAATTGAGTTCACCGACACCGGCACTGATTTGAGAGTTTCCAATAATTGCGGCGTGCATATTCACTTCGCCAGCACCAAAACTCATATCAAGATTGTGGATTGTTCCATTTTCTACTTCTACTTCGCCAGCACCACCATCTATTTGCGCACAGTCAGTTACGTTCAAATGGTGGATGTGAAATTCCCCAGCTCCCATTTTTGCAATGAAGCGATTAGTTTGGATTGAGTCCGCCTGAAACTCAATTGCTCCAGTCGTTAGTCTTATTTTCTCAAAACACATATTTTCTGGAATCATAATTTTTACGATAGTATGTTTATTGTTTCTATTTGAAAATGGAATATGTTTTTTCTTGCGTTCGTCTTGGATGCATAAACAATTTTCCTTTTCTTCTACGGAGAAATCATTCTCAGAATCACTCTCAAGGATAACCGCAAGTTGTTCTCCCTTTTCAAAATATAATTCACCATAGTTTAAGTTGATATCCAATTCTTTTATCTCAGTTGATACTTGCATAATTTCATTCATATAATTGTCGCTCCTTTTGTAATGTCTGTCTCTAACAGTTTTTTTTTGCTAACTCATACTTTAACAGATAGTTTTTATAAAACAATAGCTTTGGACTAAGGGGTGAAATGTGAGAGGTAAGAGGTGAAAATACAGGGCTGAAAATAAAGGAGTAATTGCATATTTGAGGTTGCTTTAAAGAAAATGTAAATATATGCTTGACAAGTTTCTTTGTCATTGTTATAGTATGTTTGACAAGAAAAGTTGTCATAATGAAAAATAAACTTGTCAAAGTTTCTGAAGGAGTGAACAATATGCCATTATACAATCATTTAAAGGAATATCGAGCGAAACTAGGTGTAAATCAACAGGAGATGGGAGCCTTGGTTGGAACAAGTAGACAGACCATTAGCCAGATTGAGAGAGGGGATTATTCCCCATCAGTGACGCTAGCAATAAAGATTGCAAAGGTTTGCAATGCGACAGTAGA
>CAZDAP010000039.1:0-8941 GCA_964503585.1 uncultured Lachnobacterium sp.
AAATAACTACCAGCAAATCTGCAAACTGTGACAGGAAAACTTCTAATGTACTTTTACGTTTTCCTTCCTTTAATTGGTTAGGACCATATTCCTCTAACAATTTTTTTGCACGCTCTTCTGAATGCCCCTGAGCCGTCACATTAAATTGATTCAGCACCTGGTCCTTTGACATTAAGTAAAAATCACTCATTCTTTCTCCTCCTTTTTCCTTTGGAAGTGTTATAAATCTCCGCTTTAATACAAATAAAAAAGACTTTTGACACACTTTAATCGTGCATCAAAAGTCTCGTACCCAATCACGGTATGTGCCACCAAGTTAAAATTTAACTGAGATTGTTGATAGCACACCAAAACTACTCCCCTTTGATAGTTTCCTTATATATTTAATAATATGTTTTTATTATACTTTCGTCAATAGAAAGAAAAATCCTTTTACCGTTTCTTAACAATACCATTTTCATCAATCTCTACATTTATAGAAATTCCCTCAAGGAAAGAATAAATACGCTCCTGTTCCTCTGGTTCTGTGACAATCTGTGTTTTTGCTCCTTTTTGAATAGCTGGAACTACAGATACCTCTACGGTTCCGCCATTGTCATCCCCAGAAAAATGCAACTGCACTAACATACTATCCAAGGTCTTGCTATTGAACCAATAGTTCCCAAGACTATATATGATTGGCTTTCCATCATAGAATTCCATTCCCTGCAAGCAATGAGAATGTCCACCAATAATAGCATCTGCACCTGCATCCAAATACTCTTTTCCCGTAGAAATCTGCACATCCTCTAAATCATAACTATATTCTGTTCCCCAATGAACAACCGCAATTACAAAATCAGCATTTGCATCCGCTTCACGAATGGCTTCCAAAAACAACTCTGTATCATAACAACGTAAAATTCCTGGATCGGTTTCGGTTGCCTGTGGAGTTAATCTATATTTTTCTGCGCGAGACGCTCCAACAAAAGCAATGGTTTTTCCATCAATTTCATAATAAACTGCATCCATCGCCTCATCCAAATTTTCTCCTGCACCGAAATACTCGATTCCTGCATCTTCCAATGTAGACATGGTATCTAAAAATGCCTGCTCACCATAATCATATACATGATTATTTGCCAAAGTTACAATATCTACTCCCATCTCCTGTAACACAGCTACACGCTCTGGGTTTGCACGAAATGTATAGGCTTTACTTGGCATAGGCGAACCATTGGTACTGTATGTAAATTCATTGTTTAAGCACATAATATCTGCATCCTGCATAATCTGTATAAGTTCTGGTGAAATACAATCATAAATACCATTTTCACTGCTATCCAACTGTGCTGTAGTAACCGCATTCTCATCTAAACTAATATCTCCTGCAAAGCATAGTGTAAAATCATATTCATGTAAATCTACAGTCTCACTTTCTATCTCAGTTTCTATCTCAGTTTTTAATGCTTCCGTAACTATTTCTGCTTGCGTATCCTTTGGCGAAGCTTGTCCACAAGCCGTTAATGTCACCATAATCAGTGTCATTACATATATTCCATATCTTTTCTTCATAAGTACGCACCCTTCTTTATCATATTAACACTAATATAACACAAAAAGCAGCCATACACTATAGTACGACTGCTTAAATCCTTACTATTCCAACATCTCTTCTATAAAAATTCCATACCCACTGGTTGGATCATTAATTAAAACATGTGTAACCGCGCCAATCAGTTTACCATTTTGGATAATAGGTGAACCCGACATCCCCTGTACGATGCCACCTGTTAACTCCAGTAAATCTTCGTCTACTACTTTTATGTGAATACCTTTATTGGAATTAACCGCCAAATAATCCACATACGTAATTTCAATATCATAATATTTTCGTTCACCCGAAATCTCGGAAATAATTTGTGCAGCTCCAGTTTCTATGTCTTGACTATAAGCGATCTCCATAAGAGGAAGTTCTTCTTTGTACTCTAATAATTCTTCCTCATCTAATGCCCCATAAATGCCGTTTTTTGTATTATCTACAACATCACCTAAATGGTTTTCTTCACCATAATAAATAACACCCTTTACCTCACCAGGGCTTCCTGCTTCCCCTTTCTTTATCCCTATAATATTCGAAATATATACATCTCCGCTTTCTACCTCTAATAAATCATTTGTTTCTCCATCCCCCATTCCATGTCCTAATGCAGCAAATTGACCATTTTCTGTAAAAAAAGTGATGGTTCCAACTCCTGCTAAATCATCCTTTATCCAAATACCTAGTTTATAAGAACCATTTTTCGATAAAACGGGAGCTAATGAAATATCTAATGTTTCATCATCTCTTTTTATGGTAAAAATCATTTTTCCATCCCCAAAATTTTCATCATATTCTTCGATTAAATTCACTAATTCTTCTTTTGTATCCAATTTATTACCATTTACACTTAATATATAATCACCCTTTTTAACTTTTCCCTCTGTAGGATTAACATAACTGCCATCCTCTTGCTCTATTTCACATGTATCAATAACAAAAATGCCTTCACACTCTGTGTAAAGGCCTACGATTTTTCCAAATGGATATACCTCTCTTTTTTCTCCTACACTCACATGTATTTCGGTATATACTTCGTTATATATCATACGATAGGAAAATACCAATACAAAACATAGGTATATCCAAATAATATTTTTAATCACTTTATTATAAAAAATCCGCATACCATTGCTCCTTTAATTTTAGCAATAGTATGCGGAAATATTTTATTTTTCATTCAGACAATTATTTCTTTGAATTGGCTAAATCTATCATTTCCTGCGCATTTTGGATTACTGCATCTGTAATTTCAACACCACCAAGCATTCGTGCCAATTCGTGAACACTTTCTTGCTTGTCTAATTGATAAATATTCGAATGAGTTTCATTATTCTCTACTGTTTTTTCAATTAAATAATGTGCATCTGCCATAGCAGCAATCTGTGGAAGATGAGTAATGCAGATAATTTGATGATTGCGTCCTAGTACATTCATCTTTTCAGCCACCATCTGAGCGGTACGGCCACTAATACCGCTATCTATTTCGTCAAAAATCAATGATTCAATATCATCTGCATCTGCCATAACCGTCTTGATTGCCAGCATAATACGTGACATTTCACCACCAGATGCGACCTTGGCCAATGGCTTCACTAGTTCACCTGGATTCGTTGAAATCATAAATTCAGGACTATCAAATCCATTTGCACTATAGGCAATTGGTTCGCCAAATTCCATTGTAAATTCTACATCCAAGAAATTTAAATCCTGTAATGCTTCTTTAATTGCTTCACACAATTCTGTTGCATTTGATTTACGAATTGAAGAAATTTCTTCACATAATATCTTTACTTCACTTTCTTTTGCCTGTAATGCATCCGATAGTTTTTTTAGATATGCATCATAATCATTTAATACACTTATCTTTTCACATTTTTCCTCATACAGGTGTAAAATCTTCTCAATAGAATTTCCATATTTGGATTTCATATGGTTAATCTGATCTAATCTCTTTTCAATGTTATAGAATGTTTCTTCATCAAAATCTGCGTCAGATATGTAAGCAGATAATTCGTGATTGAAATCATGTAATAGATTCTCTATTTCAATTAACTGACTTTCCATATCTGCAATGGACTTATCATAGGCAGATACCATAGAAATTTCACGAAGCGCACGTCCAATTAATTCTGATGCGCTTTCTCCCTGCCCGTCCACTGCCTCTTGGGCATGTCCAACGGCTTCCATTATTTTTCTACCATTAGAAAAACGTTTAAATTCTTCTTCTAATTCCTCGTCTTCCCCAATCCTAAGATTTGCGTCTTCGATTTCTTTGACTTCGAATTCTAAAAAAGAAAGTTCTCGCGCACGTTCCTCTTCATCCATACTAGATGTTTCCCACTCTTCTTTTAATTTTTTATATTCAGAAAACGCTACTGCAAGTTGCTCTTTTTTTGCACCTAACTGCTGTTTCGCATAAATATCCAGGATATCTAGATGTTTCTTTTTCGATAAAAGAGATTGGTGTTCATGCTGTCCATGAATATCAATCAATAATGAAGCTACTGACTTTAAAACAGACGCAGAAACGGCTTCTCCATTAATACGGGCAACTGCTTTTCCTGAGGTGATTTTTCGAGTTAAAATAACTTGATCATCTTCTGCTTCAATATCTAATTCTCGTAATTTTTCTCTTACTTTTTCATCATCTACAGAAAAAATAAGTTCTACCAATGCAGGATCGCCATTTTCCTTTAACATTTCCTTGGAAACTTTCTGTCCAAGCGCTAAATTGATAGAACCGATAATGATTGATTTACCTGCGCCAGTTTCACCTGTTAAGATATTCAATCCTTTCTGAAACTCTACCTCTGTTTCATCAATCAAAGCCAGATTCTTCACATGTAAATTTTGTAACATATTTTCTCCTTCTGCTCTCCTCTATGCACAAAGGGCACAATGTGCCCATGATGCGCAACTCGCGGAATCGAAATTAGTTGCTTTGCAACTCCGCTCGTGCGCAAAAAAGAGTTCGTATACGAACTCTTTTTATTGTTCTACAATTTTACGAAGTTTTTTCATAATTGCTATAGCATCTTCTGTTGTTCGTATTGCACACATGATGGTATCATCACCTGCAATAGAACCCACAATTTCATGAATATTCATGGCGTCAATGGATGCACATACTGCTCCAGCCATTCCAGAAACTGTTTTAATTACGAGAATATTTTGTGCAACATCCATAGATACAAAACCATCTCGTAAAACACGCACATACTTTTCAGACATATTTTCTACTTTGTCATTCAATGCGGCATACTTTTGTCTGCCCCCATCGGTAGAAATTTTTGTCAGTTTCATTTCACGAATATCTCTGGATACTGTAGCTTGTGTTACAGCAAATCCATCGTTCAGTAAATGTGCCAACAATTCCTCTTGAGTCTCAATATCATTTTTGCGTATTAATTCCAATATTTTGGATTGCCTCTTGGTTTTCATCCAATCCTCCCAAATTGCTTCCCATCTTTTTACGAAGAATTTCTAGGAAACTTTTTCTTTTTAATCTAGCAATATAAATCACATTTAAGGAACGTGAAACTGCATATCTTTCACCAACTCGAAGAGTTTCTACTCTGTCACCATCACAGCTGACATATGCTTCTTCGTCCATAAGATACCTTCTTGTTCCCATTTCTATTTCAATCAAATCATTTGAACTGAACACAATACTTCTGGCATTTAGACTATGTGCATTGATTGGCGTCATAACCAACATTTGAGCCTTTGGATTAACGATTGGTCCACCAGCAGATAAATTATAGCCTGTAGAACCAGTTGGCGTCGACACAATAATTCCATCGGCGTCATATGTAGCCAAAAACTCACCATTTACGTACACATTCATTCTTAAAATAGCTAAGTCGCCTACACGATGAATAACAATATCATTCAATCCATAACGTATTTCTCTTGGATTTTTTCCACCTTCAATCATAATACGTTCTTCAATAATGTACTCATCTTCCATCAAACGATCAATTGCCTCAAACACATCATTTGCTTCTAATTCACAAAGATAACCTAACGTACCAATATTGATACCAATCAATGGAATTTGATATTCCATTACTTTTGTGGCAGAACGAATCAACGTACCATCACCGCCAAGAATCATAATACACTCTGTATCTTCTGGCATTTTTGAAAAATTAATATGCTCGTATTCATTTAAACCTTCGTGACCTTCCGATAAGGCTACTGCATATCCACCTTTTTGTGTAATATATTCAACTATTTTGTATGTTAAAACTAAGTTTTTATCTTTATATGCATTTGTGATTAAGGCAAATTTTTTCATAATTATTTGTCCAGACTTCCATGCGCAGCTTCTACAACAGCATGAATATCAACAGAGTCCTCCTTTTTCGGATTATCGTCTTTTTCAATATAAACTAAATACTCAATATTTCCCTCTGGGCCTTTGATTGGTGAATACTCCAAATTGTGAATAGAAAAACCATTCTCCAATGCAAATGTAATTATTTTTTCTATTACCTCTTCATGCACGGATTTTTCTCTTACTACACCCTTTTTACCAACCTTTTCTCTTCCGGCTTCAAACTGTGGTTTAATTAAGCAAACCATCTGCCCGTGCTCTTTTAACAATGCTCTCGCTGGACCCAGCACCTTTGTAAGCGAAATAAAGGATACATCTACGGATGCAAAATCCAATGCATCATCAATATGTTCTGGTGTTACATATCGTATATTGGTCTTCTCCATACATACAACACGTTCATCCTGTCTAAGTTTCCAAGCAAACTGTCCATATCCCACATCTACAGCATACACTTTGCTGGCACCGTTTTGAAGCATACAATCGGTAAATCCACCAGTAGATGCCCCAATATCCATGCAGATTTTTCCATCTAATGTAATACCAAAATGTGTCATGGCCTTTTCTAATTTTAATCCTCCACGACTCACATATTTCAAGGTATTTCCATGAATCTCAATATTACAATCATCAGGGAACATAGAACCCGCTTTATCTTCACGATTGTTATTTACAAATACATTTCCTTCCATAATCATGGTTTTTGCTTTTTCTCTAGATGGCGCCAAACCACGATTCACTAATAAAACATCTAAACGTTCTTTCATATAATCCTCTAATTCATCGTTTGATATACATTTAAAACTTTTTCATAAATAGAAACCGCATCAATACCAATTTCCTCTTTTAATCGTTCCACATTTCCATGTTCGACATAGGCATCTGGTATAGCGACAATCTGCACCTTCAAATCCAAATCCTGTTCGCTTACAAAAGAAGAAACATGTTCTCCAAAACCTCCACTGGTTACATTTTCTTCCATAGTAACCAATAACTTATGATTCTTTGTAAATGACATTACCATTTCTTTGTCAAATGGTACTGCAAAACGCGCATTAATAACAGTGGCTTCTATTCCATTTTCTTTCAATTTTTCTGCTACTTTTACTGCTGTTTCTACCATGCTGCCAAGAGCAAATAACACAATTCCCTTGCCCTCTGTAAGCACTTCTGCTTTTCCCAGTTGAATAGGCGCACGATAATCTTTTAATCCATCATATGCAGCTCCTCTAGGATAACGAACCGCGATTGGTGTTTCAAAATTCACGGCATACTGCATCATATCTACCAATTCATATTTATTCTTTGGTGCCATTAACGTCATATTTGGTATGGAAGAAAGGTAAGATACATCAAAAATACCCTGATGGGTTTCTCCGTCACTTCCTACTAACCCAGCACGATCTATGGCGAATACAACTGGAAGATTCTGTATACATACATCATGTAACACTTGGTCATATGCCCTCTGCAAGAATGAGGAATATACAGCAAATACAGGTTTTAAGCCGCCTTTTGCCAATCCAGCTGCAAAGGTAACACCGTGCTGCTCTGCAATTCCCACATCATAAAAACGCTTTGGATATTCCTGTGCAAATTTTGCCAAACCTGTTCCATCTGCCATTGCCGCTGTAATAGCGACTAATTTCTCATTTTTTGCACCTAACTGACACATAACACTTGATATAACATCTGTGTATGTTGATTTCTCTTTTTTCTTTAATGGCTTACCTGTTTCCAAATCAAAAGGCTCTGCACCATGAAAACGAGCAGGATTTTTTTCTGCTGGTACATAACCAGCGCCTTTTTTTGTAAGAACATGTACCAAAACAGGACCATTGACCCTTTTCGCTTCGTTGAAGGTTTTTACTAATTCTTTGATATTATTTCCATCCACAGGACCTAACGTAAGAATTCCCATCTCTTCAAAAAGCATACCTGGAATCAGCAATTGTTTAATACTGCTCTTTGCACTACGAATACTATGAATTAATTTATCTCCACATACTGGAATCTTGTGAAGCGAATCCATTACCTGAACTTTTAAATCTCGATATGCATCGGTAGTACGGAAATTTGCCAGATATTTACTCATTCCGCCTACATTTTCAGAAATAGACATATTATTATCATTTAATACAATGATAAAATTCTTCTCAAGTTGTGAAGCATTATTAAGTGCTTCGTATGCCATACCTCCAGTTAAAGAGCCATCCCCGATAACAGAAATAACATGATAATCTTCCCCTGTAATTTCTCTGGCAGCTGCTAATCCTAATCCAGCAGAAATAGAAGTAGAACTATGACCTGTATTAAAGCAGTCACTTTCACTTTCATTACTCTTAGGAAAACCACTCATTCCACCATACTTACGTAATGTCTGAAATCCTTCTTTTCTACCTGTTAAAATCTTATGGGTATAAGACTGATGTCCCACATCCCATATAATCTTATCCGTTGGTAAATCAAAACAAAGGTGAAGTGCCATGGTAAGCTCTACAACACCTAAGTTTGAAGCCAAATGACCACCAGTTACAGAAATACTTTCTAATAAAAACTGTCGAATCTCATATCGTAGTTCATCAAGTTCTTCTTCTGTTAAGTTTTTAATATCATTCTCTTTCTGTATACGATCCAGTATCATGACATAACCTCATGTTCTCTTATTTTTCTCTATGTATCAGATAAATAATAGTCTCTTTTAAAAATTCGCTTTGAACTGGCAATTGATCTACCAAATCCAATGCTTCCTTTGATAATTTCGCAACTTCTTCTTTTGCTTTATCCAAACCAACCAATGTAACATATGTCACTTTGTTGTTTTTTTCATCACTTCCAATTGGCTTTCCAAGTACCTCCATAGAACTTGTTACATCCAAAATATCATCTTGAATCTGGAATGCAACCCCAACTCTACGACCAATACATTCCATGATAAGTACTTCTTCTGGTGTAGCCTTGCCCAAGATTGCCCCTATCATGAGAGATGCCTCCAAAAGCGCAGCCGTCTTTAATGTATG
>CAZDAP010000040.1:0-8938 GCA_964503585.1 uncultured Lachnobacterium sp.
AGACCGCCTCGTTATGACCACTTCGATACCTCTCCGTACAATATGAAGCGCTTCATCAGCGCAGAACCTATACTACCATTAATTAATGATATTGTCAATAACTTATTTTAAATTTTTTTAAAAAATTTTTTATTGTGATTTTAGCCATATTTTTACAATATTATTTCTCTCGTTCCCTCAAAAACACTTCAGCTATCAGTAAGTCTTCTGGTGTTGTAATCTTGATATTGCGATAATCTGCCTCAACCATTTTCACTTCATGATCTGTAGCGTATTCTAAAACCATTGCATCATCTGTAATCTTTGGAATCGTCCAGCCTTCTTCTTCATCTTGAATGATCGCTTTATATGCTTCATATATAATAGGGAATGAAAAACATTGTGGTGTTTGTACCTGCCATACATACTGACGTTCTGGTGTATCACTTACATATGCTTCATCATCTACTATTTTAATGGTGTCCTTTACTGGCATACCTGCTACTGCAGCTTCTTCTTTAATTACCGCATCTTTTAATCGGGCAATTGATTTCTGGTCAATCAAAGGGCGTGCACCATCATGAATAAATACATACTCTGTATCCTTTAATACCTTTAGACCTTCGTTTACCGAATGATAACGTTCTTTTCCTCCTGGAATAACATCTGTGACAGCTGTGATATTGTACTTTTCAACAATCTCTTTTTTACAATATTCCACATCTTCTTTTCCACATACTAATACAATAGAAGAAAAGCCAGCATCCTGAAAGGCTTTTAAACTATAATAAATAACAGGTTTTCCTGCTAAGTCCATATATTGTTTTGGAATGTCACTTTTCATACGGCTTCCTACGCCTGCAGATAACACTACTGCTGCAAACTTACTCATACTATTCACCCGTCCTTCTTCATAATATATCCTGCATTTCTATATATGATGTATTTCTATATATGATGTATCACTATTCACCTAATTTCAGATTAGGCACTGCATTCAAATCTAGGCCTGCACGTTTTCCTGCTAAATAATCATAATAACCTGCTGCGCCAATCATTGCTGCATTGTCTGTACATAGAATAGGTGAAGGATGATAGAATTTTACCCCTTTCTTTGCACAGGCTTCTTCCATTGCCTTACGAAGTGTTCCATTGGACGCTACCCCACCAGCAATCGCAAATTTATCCATTTGATATTCATCAAGGGCATGCATCGCATGCTCTACCAACACGTCGGTAACTGACTTTTGGAAAGATGCTGCTACATCTGCTTGATTGATTTCTATTTCTTTCATCTTACAACCATTCAAATAATTCAATACCGCAGATTTCAGACCACTAAAACTAAAGTCATATACTCCATCTGCTACTTTTGCGCGTGGAAATGCAATGGCATCTGGGTTTCCCTCATGGGATATTTTTTCAATTTTTGGTCCGCCTGGATAACCTAGACCGATAGCACGGGCCACTTTATCAAAGGCTTCTCCTGCTGCATCATCGCGTGTCTTACCAAGAATCTCATATTTTCCATAATCTGCAACACGTACCAAATGTGTATGTCCACCAGATACTACTAAGCATAAGAATGGTGGTTCCAATTCTTTGTTTTCTATATAATTGGCACTGATATGGCCTTCAATATGATGCACTCCAATCAATGGAATATTGCGAGCAAAACTAATGGCTTTTGCTTCTGCCACTCCTACTAAAAGCGCGCCTACCAGACCTGGACCATAGGTTACTGCAATTGCATCTATATCATCTAAAGTCATTTCAGCTTTATTTAAAGCCTCTTCAATTACCTGATTTATTTTTTCAATATGCTTACGTGAAGCAATCTCTGGTACAACCCCTCCATACAGAGTATGAAGGTCAATCTGTGAAGAAATTACATTGGAGCGTACATCACGTCCATTTACCACAACTGCTGCTGCAGTTTCATCACAGGAACTTTCAATTGCTAAGATTTTAATTTCTTTTTCTGTATTTTGATTAGTCATTATCGGATTCTTCTCCTTCTACTTCATAAAATGTGAGAATTTTCCACTTGCCATCATCATCTTGACGAAGGACAAACTGTTGATAAGAATACGCAAAAGTACCATCATTGTTGACAAAGTAACTTGCATTTACATAAGCCAGTTTATCCACTTGTGATGCACCATCTTTTACATCATCTACATATTTTACTTGGTTGCTGTCGCACACATCTGTGGAAACAACACGTCTATTTTCTTCTTTATACTGCTCAATATCTGAAACCACAGAATTATAATACTCATCACGTGGATTCACCAACAACAAGTCTTTGTCTAAAAGTAATAACATCTGATCTACCAGTTTTTCTAACTGCTCATCCGTTACTTCTTCACCATAATAACAAGATACAATGCGATTATAAAATTTTACAACTTCCCTAGGTGTTTTCGGATAATCCTCTTCTAAGTTTTTGAGTATTATTTTTTCCACCTCTGTTAAATCTTTTTCAACTGTCTGGTTGTCTTTTGAAAAGAAATAGAATCCTACACAAATTAAACAAACACAGGCAATTGCAATAATAACATACTTCACATTTTTCATGCTTTAGTCCTCCTGAAATAAGAGTTCTTTTTCTTTACCATCTTTTCCAAGATGTGCGTTGGAAAAGATTTCACGAACAGCTGGCATATATTCTTCTGGCCGTACCAAAGATGGGGAAAAGTGGGTTAACCACATTTCTTCCACCTGCGCTCTCTGAGCCATATCTGCCGCTTCATAGAACGTCATATGTTTATATTGTTTCGCTTTCGCTAGTTTTTCTTTTTCTGCATACATACCTTCGCAGATAAAGAGATCTGAACCCTTTGCTGCTTCTACTATTGATTCCGTTGGGCGGCTATCTGTACAGTAGGTAACCTTAATGCCTTTTCTGGCAGGTCCTAATACCATATCAGGTGTATAGGTTTCACCTTCAAATGTGATGGTTTCGCCTTTTTGTAATGGATTCCACAATTTCATCGGAATATTCTGGGCTTTTGCTCTATCTACGCTAAATTTTCCTGCACGCTTAATTTCAACAGAATACCCATAACAAGGTACATTGTGTTTTACTCGAAAACCATGAATATGATATCCATTTATTTCAAAATACTCATCTGCTTCTGTCATCTCCATACATTTAATTTCAAAAGGGAGTTCTGGTGCAATAACACGCATCGCATTTACCACCCGCTCTACTCCTTTTGGTCCGATAATCGTAAGTGGTTCTGTGCGGTCTGCATTTCCCATGGTAAGAAGCAAGCCTGGCAATCCACTAACATGATCCGCATGAAAGTGTGTAATACACAACACATCAATGGGATGAAAACTAAGCCCTTTTTCTTTGATGGCAATCTGTGTACCTTCGCCGCAATCTACTAAAAGGCTGCTTCCATTGTAACGCAACATCATAGCGGTAAGCCAACGATATGGAAGGGGCATCATACCCGCTGTTCCTAAAAGACATACATCTAACATCTATTTTCCAACTTTCTTATATTTCTTTTATTTGCTTTTCTTTTATAAAGAAGATATATCACACGACATAATATAGGCGTCTTCTTTCGGATGGTCATAAAAATTTTTACGAATACCTAAATTTTCAAATCCCATTTTCTGATACAAAGATATGGCTGGTACATTTGAAACCCGTACTTCTAAAAATATACTTTCTACTTGTTTTTCCTTTGCTGCGATTTTAACTGCCGATACCAATGCATCACCATATCCTTTTTTTCTATAAGATGGATGCACAGCCACATTGGTAATGCTACCTTCATCAAAACTGACATACATCCCTATATAACCAGTAATCATTGACTCTTCTTCACATACCAGAAATATGGTATCCTCTCTGGTTATGGAGTCCTGAAAACTTTTTTCGCTCCATGGCAAAGAAAAACACTCTTTTTCAATAACCACTGCTTGGTCAATATCCTCTAGTGTCATCTCACGAATTAGCATATTTTAAAATCACGTTCCTTTTCTTTTAATTCACGTTCCGCCTGAGATAATCTAAGATATTCTGGTTTGTGCTCTCTAGCGTGTTCTACCACACCTTTGTTGTAAAGCACTTCGCCTAAGGCCGCTACACTGGCAGCACGCTGAATATGACAAGTTGCTGGCGCAAATTCATAAGGAACCGTTACATTCTCCGCTAAATACTCTTTAAATACTGGAACACCATCTCCCAAGAAGACAGTTTCTCTATTTTGTTTATTTACTTCTGCAACCACTTCACTGATGTCTACTGCACACTGTGGAACTACTGTATGGAGTTTTCCATTTTCAAAAGTATATAAACCTGTATATGCCTGCTGTCTGCGTGCATCCATCAGTGGACAGATTAATTTATCTGTTCCCCAAATATTGTAAGCAAGTGCATCCACCGTTGGTACTGGGATAATAGGCTTGTCTAAGGCCAGCCCCAATCCCTTTGCTGTAGCAGAGCCGATACGTAGTCCTGTAAAGGAACCTGGTCCCATGGACACTGCAATGGCATCAATGGTATTTAAATCCAATTCAATCATTTTTGCTAACTCATCCAGCATTGGTAACAATGTCTGTGAATGTGTCTTTTTATGATTCATGGTGTATTCCCCAATGAGGGTATTGTTTTCTATAACTGCAACGCTGGCAACGAGGCCAGAACTTTCAATTGCTAATATCTTCATGATTTTAGTCAACCTCTTTATTCTACTTCTTTTATCGTTATTTTTCTGTAATCAAAACCTTTTTCCAAATCTTTTTCAATGGTAATTTCTTTGCGTTTGGATGGTAAAATCTCTTCTATAAGATTTGCCCATTCAATCATGCAAAGTCCTTCTCCATAGAAATAATCTTCGTATCCAATTTCATCCATTTCCTCTACATCACCAATACGGTAAACGTCGAAGTGATAAAAGGGCATACGACCTTCTTCATAAACCTGAACAATGGTAAAGGTTGGACTACAAATGGCTTCTTCGATTTCTAACCCTTCTGCAATCCCCTGAGTAAAAACTGTTTTTCCTACACCAAGGTCTCCAATCAATGTATATACATCTCCAGGTTGCGCATTTCTGCCCATTTCTCGACCCAACTCTAAGGTTTCCTCTGGTGAAAAACTTTCGATAATTTTAATCTGCTCCATATATCCAAAACTCCTATTTTCTACTTTCTAAATACACTTAACATCATTTCATCTTGATACGGTATTTTTCTAATTTCCTATGAGCAAGTTCGGATAACTGACCATAATTTTCTCCCAACTGTGAGATTGGCAGAATATATGCATTAAATCGATTTGTATAAACTAAAACCAAATCACGAGTAGATTTCATTTGGTAAATATTTTCCCATTTAAATTCTACATTTTCTTCCTCTACCGAAACTCGAATCGCATCCTCTTCAAAATCGTAGTGAAGAATTTTTGACAAAGCATTATTAGAATCGCTTACCGTTTTCTTTACTCTTAACCAAAGAGATACTGGCACGTATACCAAAAATACAACCCCTAATGCCACATAAACCATTGTGGAGCCGATACTCACATCACCAAATGTGGCTATTGCATAGGCAAACACTAGTAAAGGCAGAATAATGGATAACATCCCCTGCATCCCTTTGTAAGCCTGGGAAATGTTAAATTTATAAAGGTCTTTTGCGGTTAATTTGATGTCAAAACTTACTTTCATTTTTTTCTCCGTTATTACTTTTTTGTGAAATCACACAGATTTCCACTTTGAATCATTATAGCATGCGCCCACAAAAAAAGAAAGACGCACGAAACGTCTTTCTTATAAAGCTTTTATGAACTTTTTAATGTTTCCCTTTTAAAATTGGTGATAAGTGTTTATACACCAACAAAGATACTCCAACAGAAATCAATCCCTTAAATATGGTAAATGGGAAATTAAAGCAAATGAGACACTGTACAATGGATTTCATGGATGGAACAATCAACTGATATGCGCCTAATACTGCTTCCTGTGGCATAAAGTTATAGTAAAATGGATAAGTAATAAAGTAGTTTACTGGAACACTTGCGATTCCCATAAGAACAGCTCCAATCAAAGATGCAATAGCAGCATTCTTTTTGGTCTTTTTCTTTTTGTAAATAAAGCCTGCGGTTCCTACAAAAATAGCACCCATGAGGAAGTTTGCAAATTCACCTACACATGCGGTTGTGGATACGGGCATATGTAGCAGATTTTTGATAAGGCATACTAGAATACCACAAGTTGGTCCATAAGCAAAAGAACCGATAAGGGCTGGCAATTCGGATAAGTCCATTTTGATAAATGGCGGCATAAATGGAACGCTGAATTCAATGTACATCAGGATAAATCCGATGGCAGAAAGCATTCCTGTGACTGCAACATAACGTGCATTAAATTTGTTTTTCATAGTTTTGTTCTCCTCTCTCATCCAGACTATACTGTCGGTTCTGGAATCACACCAGATCGGCCACCTTTGGCGGTTCACGGACTTTCATGTTACAAACAATCTCACCGTCGGTCGGGAATTCGCAAAAGTCTTTGCGGCACCCTGCCCCGAAGAGCTAATATTTAATTTTACACTAGTATTGTATGCGTTTCTATTTTACATGTCAACCCAAAAACATTGGCTTACTATGAATTGCTTTGGAAAAAGACGACGTAATACTGCATTCATACTATTCGCCTACTTCTTCCTCATTCAAAAAATCTAAATCAAAAGGTTTATCCAATTCGGCGGATACATATCCGCCATTCTTTTTACGTTGTTTGACACATTCTGTTAAAAGATACTCAATTTGTCCGTTTACGGAGCGGAAATCGTCCTCTGCCCAAGCAGCGATGGCATTATAAAGCTTAGCCGAGAGGCGAAGTGGAACCTGTTTTTTCTGGTTATCTGCCATAGCTTAGTAAAGACTTCCTGAATTTACAATTGGCTGAGCCTCTTTATTACCACAGAGTACAACTAAGAGATTAGAAACCATCGCCGCTTTTCTCTCTTCATCCAATTCCACTGTGTTTTTCTCACTTAATCTTTCTAATGCCATTTCTACCATTCCAACCGCACCATCTACAATAAGCTTTCTTGCATCTACAACCGCAGTCGCCTGCTGACGTTGAAGCATTGCAGCTGCAATTTCAGGTGCATATGCTAAGTAGGTAATGCGTGCATCTACGATTTCAAGACCAGCTTCCTGCACACGAACCTGTATTTCTTCCTTGATACGGTTAGCCACCACATCGCTAGAGCCTCGAAGACTTCCATCATCTGCTAAACCATCACCAGTAGTATCTACATCTGGTGCGGCATCATAAGGATAAATACGAACAATATTTCTTAATGCACTGTCACATTGCAAAGACAGGAACTCTTTGTAATTATCTACGTTGAAAGCAGCCTTTGCGGTATCAACCACACGCCACATAACTGCAATACCGATTTCCACTGGGTTTCCCAAGCAGTCATTGATTTTCTGCTTGTTATTGCTAAGAGTCATAATCTTGAGACTAATGCGATTTCCTGTTTCTACTGAAACTACCTTTTCGCTGGTACTTACGTCACCGCTCTGTTTCAAAGAAGTGTGTGCTGCTGGATTCACTGCTGTACAAAGTGGATTTACAAAGTAGAAACCTTCTCCCTTTAATGTTCCATAATACTCACCGAATAAGGTAAGCACCAAAGCTTCCTGTGGTTTTAAAACCTTAAGTCCTGTGAAACAGAAACAAATAAAAGCAAATACCGCAATAGATAGAAGCATAAGAAAAGCTCCCAATCCAATTCCTGTATTCATTGTTGCGATTATACCACCGATAAACCCTGCCACAGATAAAATCAATGCAAAAATAAATAAAAGCATCATACTCATACCATTCTTTTTGTTAGTTAATACTTTTTCCATATACGATACCTCCTTATAACTCTTTTTTATATTTAAATGATATCATTTTGATATCAACTTGTCAACAAAAAAAGAGTTCGTACATAGCAAGCATTTTCTACATACAAACTCTTCATTTTTACATATTTGCTAATTCACAAAGTTCATCTAACATCTTTGGTAACTCAGTTGCCATATTTTCATTTGAGAACTGACATGTACCTACCTTCTTATGTCCACCGCCATTGTACTTAAGCATAAGGCTTCCAACATTTACATCCGAAGTACGATTCATGATACTATATCCAACTGCTGCAGAACATCCTTCACCACCACGTCCGCTAACAATCCATGCAGAAATATTCTGTTCTGGATACATACTATAAATCAAGAAACGGTTGCCTGTATAAATTGGATCTACACCACGTAAGTCTGTGATGATGACGTTTCCTTCTGTTCTGGTATACTGATGTACCATGGCTTTAAATTTCTCTGTCTGGTCATAGTAAACTTCAATACGTTCCTGTACATCTGGTAATGCGAGGATTTCTTCTGTGCTCATAGTACGACAAGCTTCCATGAGTTTTTCCATCAACTGATAGTTTGAAATAGAGAACTGTCTCCATCTACCAAGACCAGTTCTTGGATCCATAAGGAATCCAACCAAAATCCAGCCTGTAGGATTCATAACTTCATCAACTGTTAAATTACCTGAATCTACTTTATCTACTGCCTCCATCATTTCATCAAACTGTGGAAAACGTTCTTTTCCGCCATAATATTCATAAATGATACGCGCACAGGAAGGAGTAATACGACTTTCTCCTTTGTATTTTCCTTCTAATTCAAGTCTTTCATGTTCGCTGGAATGATGGTCAAACCATAAACCACAGCCTTCTACAAATGGTACGTTTGCAAGAACATCATTTTCATCTACTGGAACAAGACCATCCTGCAAATCCTTTGGATGTGCAAATTTCCAACTATCAATGATACCTGCTTCTAACAATAACGCACCACATGCTAATCCGTCAAAATCGGAACGTGTTACTAATCTCATATGTATTTCCCCCTAAACCATAATTT
>CAZDAP010000041.1:0-8927 GCA_964503585.1 uncultured Lachnobacterium sp.
TTACTTCATACATATAATCGTTTTCCAGTGGTATTTGACCATGGAAAAGGTGTGTATCTTTACGATACAGATGGAAAAGAATATTTGGATTTTGCGGCAGGGATTGCAGTAAATTCACTTGGTTATGGCGATGAAATCTATACCAACAGTTTGAAAAATCAGGTGGAAAAACTGTTGCATGTTTCCAATCTGTACTATAACCAGCCAACGACAGATGCGGCAGAAAAACTTTTAAAGGTATCTGGCATGGATAGAGTGTTCTTTACCAATAGTGGTACAGAAGCCATCGAAGGTGCTTTAAAAGCTGCTCGTAAATATTCTTATACAAAATACGGAAAAGAACGTTACGAAATCATCGCTATGAATCATTCCTTCCACGGAAGAAGTATGGGTGCGGTTTCTGTAACAGGAACAGAAAAATACAGAACACCATTTGAACCACTCATTGGCGGCGTAACATTTGCGGAATACAATGATTTAGAATCCGTAAAAAATGCAGTGACAGAGAAAACCTGTGCCATTATTTTAGAAACTGTACAGGGGGAAGGCGGAATCTATCCAGCCGAAGTAGAATTTTTAGAAGGTGTGAGAGCACTCTGTGACGAAAAAGATATCCTTCTTATCTTAGATGAAATCCAGTGTGGTATGGGACGTTGTGGTGAGATGTTTACTTTCCAGTGTTATGGCGTGAAACCAGATATCTTTACATCTGCAAAAGCCTTGGGCTGTGGTGTACCAGTAGGTGCATTTCTTATGACAGAAAAGGTGGCAGAAAGTTCTTTAGTACCAGGAGATCATGGTACTACTTATGGTGGTAATCCTTTGGTAGGTGCAGCAGTATCCACGGTCTTGGATATTTATGAAGAAAAAGATATTCTTTCCCATGTAAAAGAAATTAGTGTGTATCTTCAGGCGAGATTGGATCGTTTGGTGAGAGATTATGATTTTATCACCGAAAGAAGAGGCATGGGACTTATGCAGGGACTTGTTACTACATTAAAACCTGCAGATGTATGCACAAAGGCATTGGAGAACGGACTTATTATCATTTCTGCTGGTTCTGACGTGTTACGAATCGTTCCACCACTTGTGATTGAAAAAGATCATGTGGATGAAATGATTTGCAAGTTAGAGCATACATTTATGGAATTAAATTCATAATAATTTCTGAAATATTTTCGTAATATAATCTTGTAATATTCGTAAAACTTCGTTAAAATATATATCAGCATTGAGACTCCTTCCGAAAGGAAGGAGTAATTTATGAAAAATTTCATAAGGTTAATAAAAAGTGTGCTGCTTTGCACACTTATTGTCGTTTGTATTTGTGGCTGTGGGAAAAACACAGCTCAGTATATCAGTTCGGAAACAGTAAATACTACAGAAGATACACAAAGTGAATCACAGACGTTGGCATTGGATACGCAGTATAGTGAAACAGATGCTGATCCTCAATTATTATATGTGTATGTTTGTGGAGCAGTGTATCAGCCAGGTGTTTATACGTTTTTGGAAGGAGCGCGGGTATGTGATCTATTTGAAGCTGCAGGTGGATTGACAGAGGATGCTGCAACTGATTATTGGAATCAGGCAAGAGTATTAGTAGATGGCGAAATGTATTATGTGCCAACGATGCAGGAGGCCCAGGAGAGACAACTTAGTGGATTGGATGTTTCTTCGAATAATTCCTCTGGTTCGGAAAATACAGATGACACAAATGGAAAAATAAATTTAAACACAGCGTCTTTGGAACAGCTTATGGAGATTCCAGGGATTGGAGAATCAAAAGCGAAAGCAATTTTGAATTACCGAGAGACAAATGGTGGATTTTCTTCTATTGAAGAGGTCATGAATATCGAAGGTATCAAAGAGGGTGTGTTTTCAAAAATGAAAGAATACATTGTAGTAAACTGAGGTGTTTAAATGGCAAAAAAAGTTCTCGTAGTAGATGATGAAAAATTAATTGTAAAGGGTATACGTTTCAGTCTTGAACAGGAAGGCATGGAAGTTGATTGCGCTTATGATGGAGAAGAAGCGTACAATATGGCGAAAGAAAAAGAATATGATATGATTCTTTTAGATGTAATGCTTCCAAAGATGGACGGTTTTGAAGTGTGTCAGGCTATTCGTGAGTTTTCTGATATGCCTATTATCATGCTTACCGCAAAAGGGGAAGATATGGACAAGATTTTAGGTCTTGATTATGGTGCAGATGATTATATTACAAAGCCTTTTAATATTTTAGAGGTGAAAGCAAGAATCAAAGCGATTATGCGTCGTACTTCTGGTGGAGCAAGAAAAGAAGAAGTATCCTCTGTTATTGAAAAAGGTGATTTAAAATTAGACTGTGATAGCCGTCGCCTTTTTGTTCTCGGTAAAGAGATTAATCTTACTGGTAGAGAGTTCGAACTTTTAGAACTTCTTGTAAAGAATGAAAATAAGGTGTACAGTAGAGAGCAGTTATTAGAAACGGTTTGGGGTAAGGATTATCCTGGTGATGTTCGTACAGTAGACGTTCATGTACGTCGTTTGAGAGAAAAAGTGGAAGTAAACCCTAGTGAACCTAAATATGTTCATACAAAATGGGGTGTAGGCTATTATTATATTCAAAAATAAGAGGGCGGTTACATGCAAAAGACTTCAAAACTAAGAGATTTTTTGAAAAGTTTAAGATGTCGACTTATCATTTGTGCAATCATTGTTGCGATTGTGCCTAGCTGGTTGGTAGGTGTAGCAATTTTATCCTCCTATGAGAATAGAGCTTTGCAGATTCGTGAAACAGAAGTTTTAAATCAGGCTCGAATCGTATCGAATCAGATTGCAACTAGTGGGTATATGGATGGTAATCGTGATACCGTAGAGGTTTTGCGTGCGCAGATTGGTATGATGACCACATTATATGATGGTCGAATTCTGATTGTGGATGATAATTTCCGCATTCTTTATGATACCTACAATTTAGATGATAATAGGACCATTATTTCAGAGGAAGTGCTGCAAAGTTATAATGGTGAGGAAACGACGATATATGACTCTGAGAGTCGTTATTTAGAAATAGCAATTCCAATTATCAATCCAAATGATGAAGCGAAGACGGTAATTGGTGTATTAGTAGTTAGTGTTTCTACAGATAATATTGCATTGAATCTAAGTTATTTAACACAGATTTGTACGATTGTCGTAGCCATTGTTATTTCGATTATTGGTGTAATTGGTGTGTTAACTTCCATCCATCTGGTTAAGCCATTTAGTAAATTGTCCGATGGTATTGCCCAATTACAGGATGGTTTAAGGGATCAGGATTTAGAGGTTAATGACTATACAGAAACCATTGTCATTTGTGAAAAATTTAATGAAATGATGAAGAAAATCAGGGCAATGGATGAGTCCAGACAGGAATTTGTTTCCAACGTGTCTCATGAGTTAAAAACTCCCCTTACATCTATGAAGGTATTAGCGGATTCCATCAACAGCATGCCAGATGCTCCGATTGAGTTGTATCAGGAATTCATGGGTGATATCACCAACGAAATTGAGCGTGAAACGCAGATTATCAATGACCTGTTGTCTTTAGTAAAAATGGATAAAACAGGTGCTACATTAAATATTACCAATGTTAATATCAATGATTTGTTAGAGCAGATTATGAAGCGTCTTCAGCCAATTGCGGATAAACAAAAGGTATCACTTGTACTAGAAACCTTTAGACCTGTATCCGCAGATATTGATGAAGTGAAATTGACACTTGCAATCACAAATCTCATTGAAAATGGTATTAAATACAATCAGATTGATGGGGAAGGCTGGGTACATGTGTCTTTAAATGCAGACCATCAGTATTTCTACTTAAAGGTAGAAGATAATGGCTGCGGTATTCCAGAAGAAGATTTGGAACATATTTTTGAACGATTCTATCGTGTAGACAAATCGCATTCTAGGGAAATTGGAGGAACAGGTCTAGGTCTTGCCATTACACGTAACTCCATTTTGATGCACAGAGGTGCAATCAAAGCACATAGTGAATTAGGGGAAGGCACAACCTTCGATGTGCGTATCCCATTGACTTATATTGCATAGCGAGGAAAATTATGAAAAAAAGAATCCTATGTTTACTTCTTTCTTTTATTCTGTTGTTCTCTTTAGGTGGGTGCAATCAGGATGAAAAGAATGAGGGAGAATATCAAGTATTTTATTTAGATATGGATAAAACCAAGTTGGTTCCAGAAGCCTATGACAGTACGGGTGCAGAAGGAGAGGAATTATTACTGGAATTATTGGAGCGCCTGAAGTCTGCTCCAGATAATTCAAAACTTCGTCAGACCATCCCTGCCAATGTAGAGGTGAATGGAATCAGTATCAATGGTGATTATTTATTTGTAGATTTTAGTGAAGAGTATAAAAACATGACGCCAACAGAGGAGGTATTGGTTCGAGCTGGAATTGTGCGTACTTTGATGCAGGCAAATGTATGCTCTGTAGTGGCGTTTACAATTAATTCAGCCCCATTATTGTCCCATGACGGAACCTTAGTTGGAACTATGTCTAGTGATAGTTTTGTGGAAAATCCAGGAAAACAGATTAACAGTAGTGTGGAAACAACCCTGACATTATATTTTTCTAATGGGGATGGTACAGGTTTGGTGAAAGAAACTAGAAATGTACATCACAGTAGTAATATTTCCATGGAAAAATTGATTATGGAACAGTTGATTGAAGGACCAAAGTCCTCATCACTAGTTGGAACTATTCCATCTGGCACTACGTTGATTTCTGTTTCACAGGTGGATGGTGTGTGTTATGTCAATTTAAGTGAATCCTTCCGTACGCAAAGTGCCACGGTACCAGAGGAAATCACGTTGTATTCCATCGTAAATTCATTGACCGAACTTCCTGGTGTGACGAAGGTTCAGTTGGTTATCAATGGTAGTACAGAAGGCTATGTCAAATACAATTTTGAATTATCCAAGATGTACGAAAGAAATACTGCTTTAGTAGTAGAATAATAAGTTAATTATTTAGGAGAGAATGGATGCGAAAACGACCATGTTTGTTATTCGCGTGCATCTTTTTGACAGGTATTGTATTTCAAAGATATGAGTGGAAAGCCTTGATTTTCATATTGCTTGGTTTTCTTGCTTTGGAAATTTATCATGGTGTAAGAACTATACAGGAATCTGGAAAAGATAAGTTTTTGCATAAAAAATTTGGACGAATAGCAGGAAGGAGTTTAGTACTCCTTTCTGCATTTTTTCTAGGGATGTGCCATATGAAATCCCAGGAAACATATCGAGATACATATATGTCAAAATTACAGGACAACAGCAATGTTGTTATTTTCGGAGAGCTCATAAAAATAGAGAAGACGGAATATGGCAGCCGCCTTCTTCTAACTGACTGTTATGTCAGTCTAACGGAAGCAACTGTACCTTGCAACAAGGTTATGGTATATGCTTCATCTGACCATTTTCGTGTAGGTCAAATTTACCAAATAAAAGGACAATTGCATTTTTTTGAGAATGCACGTAACGAAGGAAATTTTGATAGTGCTGTATTTTATCAAAGCCAGAAAATCGATTTCTTTTTATATGAAGAAGAGAGTCTTTTGCTAGATTCCAATGAAAATCAAATTCGGGATTGGATTTTGGAATTAAAGAGTCGTATGGAGCAGGTTTATCAAAACTCTTTCGATGAGGATGCAGCAGGTTTTTACATGGGCATGATGCTGGGGGATAAATCCTTATTATCGGATCGAACCAAGGATTTATTTGCATTGGGTGGCATTTCTCATGTCCTTGCAATCTCAGGATTACATATGTCCATTATAGGGCGTGGATTTTATAAACAACTTCGAAAGGGGCGAATCGGATTTTTGCCAGCAGGTTTGCTGGCAGGTCTACTTCTCGTTGCCTATTGTTTTATGGTAGGCAATGGAACCTCTGCTATTCGAGCGGTGGGCATGATGCTTCTATATTTTTTGGCTCAGTATGTTGGACGAAGTTATGATATGTTAAATGCCTTTGGTGCTGTAGTGATTTATCTGCTTTGGGAGAATCCTTTTTTAATAGAGTATTCTGGCTTTTGGTTTTCAGTCACTGCCTTGATAGGCGTTGGGTTTGTTGGGCAAACGCTGGCGAATAGTGCAGAGGTAACGCAGTCATCTACGAATCCTGCAAAATTAGCAGAATCTGAGAAGAGAAAAATGCGGGTATGGAATTCCATCAAATCGAGTCTATGGATGAGTATGGGGATTACACTTAGCACCTTGCCGATTGTGGCATACTGTTATTATGAGGTGCCACTATATTCGCCTCTTGTAAATAGTATTGTGTTACCGATATTATCACCGATTTTTGTTCTAGCGATCTTTGGTGCACTGATTGGTTGCGTGATTCCTTTTGTTGGAATGGTTATGCTCATTCCTTGTGAATGGCTGTTTCATTTTTATGAATTTATTTGTGAATTCGTTGAGAATTTACCTTTTGGAAGTATAATAACAGGCATGCCAGAGATGAAAGTGGTGGTAGGATATTATCTTGTGTTGCTGCTGGGGTGTTTGTTCATTCGTAGACAGGGAAAGGGTACGTCGTTGGAGACGAAACAGCAGGTGCAGAAAAGTAAGCAGAGAAAGAGTGAAAGTAGATTTGTTGATTGGAGTTGGATGGAGAAATTTTGTGATTGGAGGCAAATCCTACTAAGTATGATTTGCTTTGCGTTCATCTTGTGGCCGAGAACTCCGAAATCGGAGGTCATTTTCTTGGATGTGGGGCAAGGGGATGGTATATACATAGGTTCTGAAGATGGTACTACACTTTTTATTGATGGTGGCAGTAGTGATATAAATCAGGTAGGTACATATCGTATCATACCATTCTTAAAGGCACATGGAGTAAGCCATATTGATTACTGGTTTGTAAGTCATGCAGATAAGGATCATATCTCTGGATTGCTGGAGGTATTGGAAGATGATTTTTCCATTGGTTCTGTGGTGATTTCCGCTAAGATGCCAGAGAATGAGAATAAAGAACAATTATTAGCAACTGCTCATGCACAAGGTGTGTCAGTTTTGTATATGAACACCGGAGATCAAATTGCTTCAGAAAACATACGAGTAAACTGCCTTTATCCTTGGGAAACTGGGGAAGACGCAAATGAACAGTCTATGGTGCTGGTTTTGGATTATTTGGATGAAACAGGAGAACAGATTTTTCGAGGGCTATTTTCAGGTGACATTTCCTCAGAGACAGAATCATATTTGTTGAAACGATATGATGGTTCAACATTATTGTCTGATATCAACTTATACAAGGCTGCCCATCATGGCTCAAAATATTCCAATTCCCTTGCGTTTTTGGAAAAAATCCAGCCAGAATACTGTGTGATTTCCTGTGGAATTGACAATAGTTATGGACATCCACATGCAGAGACCCTAGAGGTTTTTGAAACTGTTGGATGTGAGATTCAAAGTACAACAGAATATGGACAGGTAGTGATAGAAATTCCTAGTAAAATGAAATATTAAATGAATACTAGGAGTATCCAAGGTATGAAACACCTAGTAAAAAGAGAAAAATAGCAAATGCTAGGATTGACCAAGAGATAAAGTTCCTAGTAAATATGAAAAATCTAAGAAGACTAGGAAAAGAGCTAATCAAAGCAAAACAAAGAATTAAAAATGCTCCTGAAGGGCGGATATATACAAATCAGAAAGGAAATATATTTAGAACATTGTGGGCTCATGGATGAGTCGGCATATGTAGATACATTGATGTATAAACTAAAAACTTGTTCAGTTGCACGAAGCAGAATCTTTTGGTAAAATAATGCTATGAAAACGATAGATATGGATATAAAAAACGGACAATTAAAACATGTATATCTTTTGTATGGAGAAGAGAGATATTTAATCCGTCAGTATAGGGATAAATTGAAAAAAGCAATGATTGACCCAGATGATACGATGAACATTGCCTCTTATGAGGGTGGCGATGTGGATGTGAAAGAGTTAATTATTGCGGCGGATACCATGCCATTTTTTGCAGAGAGACGCTTGATACTGGTGCAAGATAGCAAATTATTCAAGAAAAACACAGAATTGTTAGCAGAGTATTTTGAAAATATACCAGATACAACATATTTTGTTTTTGTTGAAGACGAAGTTGAGGAAAAGACCAAAATATTCAAGTCTGCCAATAAGGTGGGAAGTACCGTTAAATTTGTTACGCCTAAGTCTGATATTTTGCAAAAATGGATTATCGGTAGAATCGCAAAGGAAGGAAAGGATATTACTCAGGCCGCTTACCAGAGTTTTATTGATAAAACAGGTACCGATATGGAAAATATCGAAAAGGAATTAGAGAAGTTGATTTGCTATACTATGGATAAAAAAGCCATTGAAGTAGCAGATGTTGAAGCGGTCACTACGGAGCAGATTTCCAGCAAAATCTATGAACTGGTAAATGTGATTTCAAATCATCAGCAGAAGCAGGCATTGGACATGTTTTATGACCTGTTGTCTCAAAAAGAAAAGCCATCACGAATTTTATATAGTTTGGTGAAACATTTTGATACGTTGCTGACCATTAAGATTATGAGTAGTCAGGGATTTCATACAAGGGAGATGGAAGACCGAACGGGATTAAAGGACTGGATGATTCGTAAGTACATGGGACAGGCAAAGGCTTTTTCTGTTGAAATTTTAAAAAAAGCAGTCAGGGATGGAGTTGAATACGAAGAGGCTATTAAGACTGGTCATATAGAAGAGCAGATGGCAATAGAGTTGTTTATCATCGAATATAGTAAGAAAGAGAATAAATAAAGAAAACCCACTAGATGACGGTCTAGTGGGTTATATTTTTTAGGGTGATAAAATTGATTTGTGCTAATTAAGCGATTCCGTTTACAAGTTTTGCTAAACGAGAAACTTTTCT
>CAZDAP010000042.1:0-8853 GCA_964503585.1 uncultured Lachnobacterium sp.
AAAAAACTGCTACGCCACGGACAAATAAAATTCCGTTTTGTAGCAGTTTTTTGATGTTTAGAATACTCCAGTTATAAAGATTTCTAATCCGATTATGATGAGGATGATGCCACCAGCGATGGTTGCTTTGTTTGCAAATAATGTACCAAATTTTTTACCAAGACTAAGTCCAAAGAAGCAGATAAAGAATGTTAATACACCAATGATGAGTGCGGCTACAATAGCCATAACCAAACCATATTCTGCAATTGTAAAACCAACAGATAAAGCATCAATAGATGTTGCGATTCCCTGCACCATGAGTGCTTTAAATCCAACTTCAGTTTTTTCAATTTCTTCTTCTTTGTTCTGGATGCCATCTTTTAACATCTTTCCACCGATAAAGCAGAGTAAGATAAGTGCAATCCAAGGAATAAATGATTCAAATACTTGGAAATACTGTAATACTGTGTGTACGCATACCCATCCAATAAATGGCATGAGCGCCTGAAATCCTGCGAATACACCAGCGATTTTACACATACGTCCTTTCTTCATTTTTGGTTCATTCAAACCATTTGCCAAAGATACAGAGAAAGCATCCATGGCTAATCCGATGCCTAACATGGCACTGTTAATAAAAAACATCAAATTCCATTCCATTTTTAAATCCTCCATGTGTTTTTCGAAATGTGTACAAATAAATTTATGGTAAAAAAAAACAAGTACAGTTGCAAAACTATACTTGGCAATTAATTCAAAAAAAATAGACTCCATGCATAGCTTTACAGTTATACATGAGTCTCGCAATTTAAAACAAGCCAGACCTTTCGGTCAGTATGTTGACTTGCTACGCATTCGCGCATGCTACTCCCTCACAGGTACTTTGTAGACTTTATCACTATTGAGAGAGTTTGTCAACATGATTTTGCAAAAAGGTTTTGGACATTTGCAGTAAATAGTGCAATGTGATAAGATATCTATATTGAAATTTTGGGAGGAACGATTTTGAAATTAAATTATAAAAGAATTCACATAGGACGAAGAACATTTAAAACGGCATTAGCGGTTATTATTTCCTTGATCATCGTGTCTATGTACGGAGCAACCGCGTCTAAGATGGTGTTTGCTATGCTGGGTGCTATGTGTGCTATGGAAAATACATTTAAGCAGTCCTTAGAAGCTTGTATGACGCAGATTGTAGGTATGATTCTAGGGGCAATTGTTGCGGCTCTTTTGGCTTTGCTGCCAATTCCATCCTTGTTAATGGTGGGAATCGGTATCGTATTTATTATTGTAGTTTACAATGTGCTAGGTGTACATTTTTCGCCTAACTTGCCATGTCTTATTATTGTAACCAGTTGCATGAATGCAGATGTGTATCCGTTTGCTTACGCGATTGGTAGATTGTGGGATACTGCCATTGGTTTGGCTGTAGGTATGATTATTAATGTTTTAATCCTACCATACGACAATAGTTTAAAAATTCGACAGACCATTGAATATCTAGAGAAAGAGGTTATCGTATTTTTGGAAGAAATGTTTGATGGAGATAAGGATTATCCAGATACGGCAAAAATGAGAACTACCATTAACGATATGGCGAGTCAGTTGGGTATATATTCGAAACAATGGTTGCCATTTAGTGTAAAACAGGATAAGCAAAAATTGGAAGTGTTTCTAAAGTGTGAGAATAAAGCCAGAGAACTGATGGCGCAGATGGAAGTGCTTTCACAAATGGAACGTCCGGGAAGATTGGATGCTGATATTCGAAAACGTTTAGCAGAAAGCGGAGCCGATATTCGTGATCAGCGAGTTATTGATCGAGTAGAAGAAGCGGATATTATTACCAATTATCATGTAACTCAAATTATGAATTTGCGAGATGAATTGATGGAAACGATTAAAGAAACAGCGAAATAATAAAAAGGATTTGCAACCATATGAAGTTGCAAATCCTTTTTTTTAGATAGATATTATTATTTTGAATTTGTTGCGCCTGATTTACCCATAATCTTTTTAAACTGTGTAAAGAACACAATGGTTGTAACAGTTGCAGCAATAATATCGCTGACTGGCTCTGCCAAGAATACTGCAAATACTTTATCTTCAAAGAAGTTTGGTAAGATGAAAATCAATGGAATCAGCAAGATAATCTTACGCAAAAACGCAAGGAACAAACTGATTTTCGCCTGACCAAGCGCCATAAAACTTTGCTGACAGCTGAGCTGGAATCCAACAGAGAAGATACCTGCCATATAAATACGGATGGCCCATGATGCATATTCAGCTAATGAAGAATCCGTAGTAAAGATACCAGCGAATACATTTGGAACCAGCATACATAATCCCCAGAAGAGGGTTGCATATCCAACACAAACACCAAACTGCATTAAGAAGGCTTTTTTTACACGGTCAGCATTTCCTGCACCATAGTTATAACTCATAATTGGCTGTCCACCTTGGGTAAAGCCTTGAAGAGGCATGGTGACCAGCATGTTGATACTTGTAATAATGGTCATAGCACCTACCGCAACGTCTCCGCCGTATTTTGCAAGACTGGTTGTAAAACTGATAGAGAGTAAACTTTCAGTAGAAATCATAATAAATGGTGAAATACCAAGTGCTAAGGTTGGTCCAAAAATCTTTGGGTCTAATTTGAAATTTTCTTTTCTAAGTTTTAAAACTGTTTTATCGCCAGAAAGGAAATAAAGAATCCAGATAGCACCAACAGCTTGGCTTAGCACAGTTGCAAGAGCAGCACCTTTTACGCCCATTCCTAATCCAAAGATGAAAATTGGGTCAAGAACAATATTAATTACAGCACCAATGATTGTAGTTAACATAGCAATTTTTGCAAATCCTTGTGTGGTAATAAATGGATTCATACCAGTAACGATTAATACAAAAACAGTACCTAGTATGTAGATACGTGCGTAATCAACAGCGTATGGAAGTGTTACTTCGCTGGCACCAAACAGGGTAAGGAGTGTTGGTGCGAAAATATAAAATATAACTGTGAGAATAACTGCAAAAATGATTAAAAGCATAAGAGAGTTTGTCATAATCTTTTCTGCATGGTCTTTGTCATCTTTTCCTAATGCGATAGAGGCAAGTGGTGCGCCACCTGCACCTGCCAGCATAGAGAATGCGGTGATTAACATTAAAATCGCTGAGAATAAGCCTACACCTGTAAGCGCAGCAGCACCTATTTCTGGAATATGTCCAATGTATATACGGTCAACGATATTGTAGAGTAGGTTTACTACCTGAGCCACTACGGCAGGAATCGCCAACTTGAAGAACAGTTTTGGAATACTGCCAGTAGCCATTTCATTTGTCTGTGTATTTTGGTTCATTTCGAATTCCTTTCTTTTTTCTTTTTTTATTCAAATAGATGGTAAACCCTGTTATAATAATAGAGTCAAGGGGGATGAGGAAAAAATGAAAAATTATTTTACCATTAGCGAGTTTGCAAAATTAAGAAATATCAATATTAATTCTTTACGATATTATGAGAAACTAGGGATATTGAAACCCGCAATTATAGATGAAAATAATGGATATCGTTATTACTCTGCGGAGCAGGTTCCTGTGTTAAACAAGATTATTTTGTGTATTCAGTTGGGAATTCCGTTAAAGGAAATGATGGAATTCGTAGACGAGGATGGAAATTTACAATCTCAACAGCTTTTGGAACAGGGGCGTATTATTGCACAGGAACGTATGAAAGAAATGCAAAATAACTTGAATTATATAGAATACTCTTTAAAGAACATTGAAGAAAATAAAGAGTTCATCGAATGTGAAGGAGTATATGAGAGATATTTTGACGAAAGAAAGATTATGATTACGGATTACTATACGGATTTTCTTGAGCCGAAAGATTTTCTATCTGAAATTTCAAAGATATATAAATATGCTCAGCAAAAGGGAATGTTTCCAATTATGCCAGCTGGACAGATTATAAAATTTGACGAAGCAAGGCAAATGCGGTTTTGCTTCTTTTTAGAAATACTAAATGGTGATGAAGAGGATAAAAATATTCTCACGATTCCTGCAGGAATCTATTCCTGTAAGCAAGTTGAATTAGAAACTCCTTTTGATTTTTTAAATGCAATTGAAGAGAATTGGAAAGAGGAAGAGGCAAAGACTATTATTGTGAATAACGTTATGCTGGAAAAATACAGTTTTAAAACACGACCAAGTGAGTTTCAAAAAGTAGAGTTTGATGGACTGGTATGATATAAATGCAGATGATGTATGTGGCCTTTGAAAAGCAAAAGGAAATATCGTATAATCAAATAGGAATAGTTGATAAAAGGTTAAAAGGAGATTTGTACATGAAAGAAAAACTACACAGTGGAGAAATCTATTATCCAACCGAGGATTCTATTATGGAAGAACAGTTCAAATGTTTAGAAAAACTATACGACTTTAATGCCACTCGTCCTTCTGAGATGAATAGAAGAAATGAACTTTTAAAAGAAATGTTCGGAGATATCGGAGAAGACTGTTACATCGAACCTCCATTCCATGCGAACTGGGGCGGAAAGCATTGTCATTTTGGCAGAAATGTCTATGCGAATTTTGGATTGACCTGTGTTGATGATACACATATTTATGTGGGTGACTATACCATGATTGGACCAAATGTAACCATTGCTTCAGCTAGTCATCCAATTTGTCCAGAACTTCGCCAGCGGGGCTATCAGTACAATGTGCCAGTACATATCGGGAAAAATTGTTGGATTGGTGCAGGCGTAGTTATTGTGCCAGGGATTACGATCGGAGATAATACGGTGATTGGTGCTGGCAGTGTAGTAACAAAAGACATTCCTAGTGGTGTGGTAGCTGTAGGTAATCCATGCAAAGTATTACGTGAAGTAAATGAGCATGATTATGAGTTTTATTATAAGGATAGAAGGATACCAGAGGAATTAAAAGTTTAAGGATTTATAAGCGGTTCTCTTTTTCTCTGTATTGACAATATCGAGTGTCGATAATATAATAAAGATAGAAATATCGATACTCGATAATTGGGTTGGTTTACATAAATAACAGACAAGGAGGGAGAGCGTATGAGTGCAAACACAAAGACTGTATTAAAAGGCTTTGATTACATGCATTGCGATGATTTTGCAAAGTATCTTAGTGATATGGCTACAAAGGGGTGGCACTTTAAAGAGTGGGGCGTAGGTTTGAAATTTGAAAAAGGCGAACCAGAACATGTGACCTATGCAGTAGAAGTGTTTACAAAGGCCAGCGAAAATGATATGCGGCCAGAGCCTCATACACAGGAATTTGCAGAGTATTGTGAGGCAGCAGGCTGGAAACTGATAGATGCAAAGCAGAAGTTCTGTATCTTTAAAAAAGTCGATGAGAATGCAGTGGAACTATTTACACCAGAAGAGCGAGTAGGGAATTCTTTTAAAGCGATGATGTCAGGTTCAGCAATTACTCTGTTTGTGTTGTATGGTATAAATGCATTACTGCAATGGAGTAATATTTTTAATAGGTTCGAACAATATGTTTTTTCAGGATTGTATTTATTTAGTTTTTCTACTTGGAATGTTATGTTTTTAGGTCAATTATGCACCTTCTTTTATACTTTTTGGAAAAGGTATACAATGTTAAAAAATGTCAAAGAAGGAAAAGAAATTTATCTCGGTAGTCTAAAAAATGGCAGGTTCCAGATTCGAATAAAGGATATATACGTGTTAATATTATTCCTTATGTTATTTTATTCTTTATTTGTCATGGACAGAATAGAATTAATTCTTGTTATTGTAATTGTTATAGGTATTACCTTGAGTTTTTCAATTGTAATAGCGAAGGTACGACCTGAAAGTAATGCGAACTTCGCACTTCAGATAATATTTAGTCTGGTATTGCTGGTAACGCTAATTATATTCACGACAGCGACAATTTTTGAGAATGAAAATGTATCATTAGAAAAGGATAAATTACCACTTCAAATTTCAGATTACAGAGAATGTACGGAAATAATACAGGATGTTGATATTTATCACGATGCAAATTTCCTTGGAAGTGTAGATACTTATTATATTTTTGGAACAGAAAATTCCGTTTATTATGATATATATCAATCTTCTAATATGAAAATCTTAGATAAAATATGGGAAGAGGAACTTGACGGAAAGTATAATGATGGTGTGACAGATTGCACAACAGAATGGGAGGCTACACAGGCTTTGCGAAATGAGTTGGGCACTTATTATGTAAGATATGAAGATGCGATTCTAGTATTTAATGATGACAAAGATGTATATTTGACTATAGATCAGATAAATATTATTCGAGATAAACTGGATTTAAGGTAGGTGAGCGTATGGCGAGAGAACAATTTCAAACCTTAACAGAACCTATGTATTATATTCTGCTAGCACTGACCGAGGAATGTTGCGGCGTAGATATCATGGAAAAAGTAAAGAACATTTCACACGGACGTGTATTGGTAGGACCAGGAACTCTGTATGCAATGCTTGCCAAGTTTGAAGAGAATGGAGTGATTCGATTGACTACTTCTGAAGGGCGTAGAAAGTCCTATATTATTACTGATGTTGGACGGGAAATGTTACAGAAGGAATATAATCGCCTAAAGATTATGGTGGAAGATGGTGGAGGGTATTTGTAATGAGCTTCGTCGCCTCGTAAACTTTGCGTTCGTCAATCTGACAACAACCTGACCAAATCTTTGGCACTTTGCCAATAGTCGAATTGACGAACCTAAGGTATTATGGTTATAGTGATAATCCCATAGGGGGAAAATGAGGAAATAATTAGGAGGTATTTTAAAATGGCAAGTTTATCATTAAAAAACATTTGCAAAAAATATGAAAACGGTTTTGAAGCTGTTAAAGATTTCAACCTTGAAGTAGAAGATAAAGAATTTATCATCTTCGTAGGTCCTTCAGGATGTGGTAAATCAACAACACTTCGTATGATTGCTGGTTTGGAAGATATTTCATCTGGTGAATTACATATTGATGGAAAACTTATGAACGACGTAGAACCAAAAGACAGAGATATCGCTATGGTATTCCAGAACTACGCTTTATATCCACATATGACAGTATTTGATAACATGGCTTTCGCTCTTAAACTTCGTAAAGTTCCAAAAGACGAAATCAAAGCAAAAGTAGAAGAAGCTGCTCGTATTCTTGACCTTGAAAAATTATTAGATCGTAAACCAAAGGCTTTATCTGGTGGACAGAGACAGCGTGTTGCTATGGGTCGTGCTATCGTTCGTAATCCTAAAGTATTCCTTATGGACGAACCTTTATCAAACCTTGATGCAAAACTTCGTGTACAGATGCGTGCGGAAATCGCTGCTTTACATAACAGATTAGGCGTTACTATTATCTACGTTACACATGACCAGACAGAAGCTATGACACTTGGTACAAGAATCGTAGTATTAAAAGATGGTGTTATCATGCAGGTAGATTCTCCACAGAAACTTTACAACGAACCAAACAACTTATTCGTTGCTGGTTTCATCGGATCTCCACAGATGAACTTCGTAGATGCTACTGTTGAAGTAACTGGTGATAAAGCGACATTAGTATTTGGCGATTTCAAAGTAGAATTACCAGCAGATAAAGCGAAAAAAGTTATTGATGGTGGATACAATGGAAAGACAGTTGTTATGGGTATCAGACCAGAAGATATCAGCAATGAACCAGATAATCTTGCAAAATGGCCAAATGTTAACTCAATCGTTACAAACAACGAATTGTTAGGTGCTGAATCTATGGTATACTTCACCGTTGCTGGTGCTAATATGTCAGCAAGAGTTGCAGCTAGCACAAATGCTAAATACAACGATCCAATTACACTCGCTATCAATCCTGAAAAAGTTCACGTATTTGATAAAGAGACTGAATTGACAATCACAAACTAATTCGTTAAAATTAAATAGTTGTAAATTTTGGCAGGGTGTAAATTTACACCCTGTCTTTTTATAAGCAATCACAGAAAGGATTTTGATGAAATGATTTCAAAACAAAAAATGCTTAGTACATTAAATGAAATAAAAGAAATTACAAATTTGGAATTAATCCTTTTTTCTGAGAATGGAAAAACAATCGCAAGCACATGTTTAGAGAACAGTGAAATAGAATCGGCTGTGATTGATATGTTAGAAAAGAATGAGCATACGATAAGTTTGCCAGAATCGTATGAGATATTTCCTATTATTATAGAAGATGAAGCAGAATATTATCTGGTAACTTGTGGTAAAACAGTAGATATCACCATGATTGGTAAACTGGCAGCAAATCAAATTCGAAACTTGATTCTCAGCAAGACAGAAGAATTTAATCGCAATAATTTTGTGCAGAATATTTTATTAGGTAATATGCTTGCTATTGATATTTATAGTAAAGCAAAGAAGTTTCATATTGAAGCAAAGCCTCGAGTTACTTTTGTTATAGATACAGGTAATAAAGGTACGGAGTATGTTTTGGAATGTGTTAAGAACCTGTCCGATTTAAAGGCCGGTGATTTTGTTACAACTGTAGATGAACATAGTGTTGTCTTAGTAAAAGATGTAGCAAATATCAAGGAAGAAGAAATAGAAGTAGAATTAGAGAATATTGCAGAGAGCCTTGTGGATAGTTTACAGATGGAAGCAATGATCAAGGTTCGTGTCGGTTATGGCAATGTAGTAGAACAGATTCAGGATATTGCACAGTCGTTACAGGAAGCAAAATTAGCACTTGAAGTAGGAAAGGTGTTTTATGCTGAAAAAGAAACGATTTCTTATGGGCGTCTTGGAATTGGTCGTTTGATTTATCAGATTCCAATGAGTCTTTGTGATATGTTTATTAAAGAAGTATTTGGTGATAA
>CAZDAP010000043.1:0-8847 GCA_964503585.1 uncultured Lachnobacterium sp.
CAGCAGTTGTTATGCTTTGTGAAGTAGCAGCTTACTACAAATCAAAGAACATGACTCTTTGGGATGGCATGATTGAAATGTATGAAAAATACGGCTACTACAAAGAAGATATCGAAACTCTTACACTTAAGGGTATCGATGGTGCAGCTCAGATTGCAGCACTTATGGAAAAAGCTCGTACAGAAGTACCTGCTACAATCGGTGAATATGAAGTACTTGAAGTTATCGACTACAAGGCTTGCACAAGAAAAGATATGAAGACTGGCGAAGTTACACCAAGTGGACTTCCAAGTTCTAACGTATTCTACTATGTATTAAATGATGATGCATGGTGCTGCGTACGTCCTTCAGGTACAGAACCAAAGATCAAATTCTACTTTGGTATTAAAGGAACATCCCTTGAAGATGCAGTTGCTAAGAATGAAGCATTAAAAGCAGCTACAATGGCTATGTTTAAATAGGATTTAAAAATAATATTTACAGACAGAGGAAGATGCGTTCTTCCTCTGTCTTAAAATTTGGGAAACAAAGAGAAAGAGTAATTAAGATTATGATGAAAGTATTCATTTGTCCAAGTTGTGGATGGATACGATTGGTATCGAGAAGAAGTGTGGTAGAGTGTCATAAGTGTGGCGAAAAGCAGATGGTGCTCTCAAATCTTACCATGAAACAATATACTGATATGAGTGAAGAAGAACGTAACAACTATCGAGATGGTTGGATGTATATACATAGTAGAAAGAAGAAATAAGGATAACAAAGGAGCGGTTTGTTATGAACGCAAATGTAATAGAAAAAATTAATGCAACAAACCAGAAATATTTAAAGGGTCTGGTTGGAAAAGAAATTCCACAGAGATTGAAAGACCAGTTGAATGACATGGATTGGTCCTGCTTAGATATGTTGGATCAAAAGGAACAAAAACGTGGAGCGTTTGCACCTCTTGGAGCCATGGAACTTCCAGAAATTGAAACAAAAAAAGCGGAATTCAAAGCAATTGGCTTAGATGCAATAAAAAATTGCAAGGTTGCAGCAGTTTTGTTAGCAGGTGGTCAGGGTACACGTCTTGGATTTGATAAAGCTAAAGGTATGTATAATATTGGTGTAAACAAAGACCTTTATATTTTTGAACAGTTGATTCGCAATCTTCAGATGGTAACTGAGGAAGCGGGTGCATTTGTACCACTTTATATTATGACCAGTGATAAAAATGATAAGGATACTAGAGAGTTCTTTGCAGAACACGACTATTTTGGATATAACAAAGATTTCGTGAAATTCTTTGTTCAGGAAATGGTTCCAGCTGTGGATTTTGATGGAAATGTTTTAATTGAAGCAGAAGATTCCCTTGCTATGTCTCCAAATGGAAATGGTGGATGGTTCAAATCCATGGTAAAAGCCGGTTTGGGCGAAGATATGAAAGAAAAAGGCGTTGAATGGCTCAATGTTTTTGCAGTAGATAACGTGCTTCAAAAGATTGCAGATCCAGTTTTCGTAGGAGCTACGATTCAGTCTGGCTGTGTTTGCGGATCAAAAGTAGTTCGTAAATGTGACCCATACGAAAGAGTAGGGGCGCTTTGTTTAGAAGATGGCAAGCCTTCTATCGTAGAATATTATGAACTTACTCCTGAAATGGCAGAAGCAACCAATGAAGCGGGTTCTTTACTTTATGGTTTTGGTGTCATCTTAAACTACTTATTTAGTTTAGATACCTTATTTGAAATCGAAAAGAAGCAGATGCCTCTTCACATTGTAGAAAAGAAAGTTCCATATGTAGACGAAAATGGAGTGTTCGTAAAACCAGAAACTCCAAATGCTTACAAATTTGAAACCTTGATTTTGGATATGATTTTCATGATGGATAATTGTCTTTCTTTTGAAGTGGAAAGAGAAAAAGAATTTGCGCCTGTTAAGAATCCAACTGGTGTAGATTCTGTTGAATCAGCAAGAGCGTTATTACAGAAAAATAATATTGAGGTGTAATAACACATTTACATTGAAATACCATTGAAAATGGCGATAATTTCTATTAATAAAGCATAAATTTTATGTTGTGAAATTTTATAGTCCTTTCATAAAACAGACACATTCTCTACATATTTTGTAGCTAGAATGTGTTTGTTACCATATAGAAGAAGGAGAATGACATGGACAATAACTATAATAATTATAATCCGTATAGCAATTCAACATATCAGGAACAACCAGACTATAACCAGCAGGAGAAAACTGCTAAAAAGAAGAAAAACCCGTTTGAAGGGTTCGGTGTAACTTTGGTAAAAACTGTTACCATCGCTTTGGTTTTTGGATTGGTGGCTGGTGCAACTGGAAGTGCGGTGATTCATTTCAGTGGAATTTCCTTGGGAATTTTTGATGATGCAGAGGAAACAAATGCTGGAGATGTCCAGAACGAGGTTCAGAAGGATGATGGGACACTAGAGGTGGAGGCTCTTCAGCAGACCAGTACAGAGGTTACGGTAGGGGCTGTGATGGATGTGTCCGATATTGTTGAAAATGTAATGCCATGTGTGGTTGCCATTAGTAATACTGCTGAAGTTACTTATCAGGGCAGATGGGGACAGACCTATACCCAGGAAAGTGAAAGTGCAGGTACAGGATTTATCGTAAAACAGGACAAACAATATATTTATATTGCTACAAATAATCATGTAGTGGCAGATGCCAGCAAGTTAGAAGTGCAGTTTTCCGATGGTTCTATTGTAGAGGCTGAGATTAAAGGAACAGTAGCTTCCAAGGATTTGGCAGTAGTGAAAGTGGATGTGGATGATATTAGTAAAGAGACTATGCGAGAAATCCGCGTTGCTACATTAGGAGATTCCAATGCATTAGAGGTTGGTGAAGCAGCGATTGCGATTGGAAATGCGTTAGGATATGGACAATCTGTTACCACAGGTGTAATCAGTGCAACAGGGCGTTCCGTAACGGTACAGGATTCTAGTACAGGGGAATATGTAGTAAACAACAACCTGATTCAAACAGATGCAGCAATTAACCCAGGAAATAGCGGTGGCGCTCTTCTGAATATTGACGGAGAGGTAATTGGAATTAACTCCATAAAATATTCAGATACCGATGTAGAAGGTATTGGTTATGCCATTCCAATCAATGATGCCATGTTAATCATTAATAAGTTGATTGAAGGGGAAAAGATTGATGAATCACAGTCTGGATACTTAGGTATTCAGGGACAGGATTGTAATCTGGGTGCGTATGTATATTCCGTTTTTGCGGGTTCTGCAGCAGAAGAAGCAGGTATTCAGAAAGGTGATATTATTATAGAGTTTGAGGGAACGGATATTGCTACCATGAGTCAATTGAAGGAACTGCTTAGTTATTATCCAGCTGGAGATTCGGTGGATTTTAAAATCCTGCGTTCACAGGGAGATGACGAATATACAGAACTAGAGATTACAGTTACATTAGGAGATGCTAGCATACTTCCACAGCAATAATCTATAAATCTTAAGATTATGGAAAGAGGTAGTTTTCTCTATAAAAATGTATTATAATAAATAAGATACGTAATGATATGCATCTCATTAGGAGGATGAAATATGAAATATGACTATTTAGTTGTTGGCGCAGGGCTTTATGGTGCAGTATTTGCGCAGAAAGCCAAAGAAGCGGGAAAATCCGTGTTGGTAATTGACAAGCGTCCAAATATTGCGGGGAATGTATATACAGAAGAAATGGAAGGCATTCATGTACATATCTATGGTGCACATATCTTCCATACAAATAATAAAGAAGTTTGGGATTACATCACAAAGTTTGCCGAGTTTAACCGTTTTACAAACTCACCAGTAGCAAACTATAAGGGGGAACTGTATTCTCTTCCTTTTAATATGTATACCTTTAACAAAATGTGGGGTGTGATAACACCAGAAGAAGCTGCTGCGAAGATTGAAGAGCAGAAGGCTGCCGCTGGTATCACAGAACCAAAGAATCTGGAAGAACAGGCAATTAGTTTAGTCGGTACAGATATTTATGAGAAGTTGGTAAAAGGCTATACCGAAAAGCAATGGGGCAGACCATGTAACGAATTGCCAGCGTTTATTATTAAAAGACTTCCAGTTCGTCTTACTTTTGATAATAATTACTTCAATGCCTTATATCAGGGAATTCCAGTAGGTGGATACACAAAGATGGTAGCAAATCTTTTAGATGGAATCGAAGTAAAACTTGGCGTTGATTATTTTGATAACAAAGCAGAATATGATGCAATGGCAGAAAAAGTTGTATACACTGGGGCGATTGATGCATATTTTGACTATAAGTTAGGTGCATTGGAATATCGTTCTGTTCGTTTTGAAACAGAGGTATTAGATATGCCAAACTTCCAGGGGAATGCAGCGGTTAACTATACAGATGCAGAATCTCCATATACACGTATCATTGAACATAAGTGGTTTGAGTTTGGAAAAGATGCTAACGGCAATGATCTTCCAAAGACAGTTATTAGCCGTGAGTACAGTTCTGAATGGAAAGTAGGAGATGAACCATATTATCCAGTAAATGATGAAAAGAATGGTGCGCTCTATGCGCAGTACAAGGAATTGGCAGATAAAGAAGAACATATCATTTTTGGTGGACGTCTTGGCGAGTACAAATATTATGATATGGATGCAGTAATTGCCAGTGCATTGGCAAAGGCTGCACAGGAATTGGCTTAGAAATCGCTTGTAGATTTCCAAAAATTGGTATTTTCATACAGAGTGCACAAAAAGTCTCTTGTATACATGTGCGATTTGTTGAAATTATGAATTGTCTTTCTATCTTTTCAGTACTATAATAGCGTTGTTGCTTGATAATAGTCGAGAAATAGGAGATAATTATGTTTACGAACAGAGGATTTATCCTACAGTATGCAAAGTTTGCAGCAGTAGGTATTGCGAGCCTCATGGTGGATTACGGGGTAATGGTGTTTTTAACAGAAAACACCGCGTTAGGCTATTTTAAAGCCTGCGCGTTTTCATATACAGTTTCCGTCTTTGTGAATTATATTTTAAGTATGAGATATGTATTCCATGGACGAGATGACATGAGTAAGATGAAAGAAGCGTCTATCTTTTTTGTGTTAAGTCTTATTGGACTTCTCTTAAATCAGGTAGCAATGTGGATTACAGTAGATTGCTTGGGTATTTATTATATGGCTGCAAAACTTTTATCTACACTTATGGTAACAAATTACAATTATATATCCCGTAAAAAATTCTTCGAGTAGAAGTAGTGTAAAGAAGAGGGAGAGAATATGAACAACCGTGAAAAAGGAAAGACGAATTTAGTTGATTGGTTTAAGGGATTATCCCCATGGAACAAACTAGCATGCGTGATTTTCGGATTGACCTGTATTGCAACTGTATGGTTGATTGGTACAGTGATATCTTTGAACATGCTGCCAATGCATTATGTGGCAGTCATTATCCTATTGGTTGTTCTTTTTTTATTTGGAACATTTAAGGCATTATTTGTATCAGGTTTTGCCAAAAAAAATGGAAAAAATAAGAAAAAGAACAAGAAAAATCAGAATAGAACCGTTCTCATTCGTTTGTTGGGTTTGGTTTTGGCTTTATCCATCGTATTAGTGGATGCGGTAGGAATCAATGTACTTAGTCAGTTGCAGGGAACTTTAACAGATATTAGTGGAGATTCCGGCGAAGTAGCATATGAAATTGTAGGTGTATATGTGTTGGCAGAGGATTCTGCAGAGGAATTAAAAGATGTTACAGCCTATGATTTTGGTTATAGTTTAGCCTATGATACAGATAGCATGGAAACTGCTATAAATATGCTGGAAGAGGCAGTGGATAAGTCCATGAGTATGGACGAATTCGATTCGGATATAGAAGCAGTGGATGCACTGTTGGGCGGATCGGTAGATGCCATTTTATTAAATGCGGCATATGTTTCTGTTTTGGAAGGACAGGACGGATACACAGACATTAATACAAGAATAAAACTGGTTCATGAGTTTAAAATGGAAGATGACGATGCAGTGTCTTTGAATTTAGATACAAAACCAAAGGATTTAACGAAAGAACCATTTATCGTATATATCAGTGGTAATGATACCAATTATTCTTTGAAAAACTGTCGAAGCGATGTAAATATTTTGGCAGTTGTAAATCCAGTGACCAAACAGGTGCTTTTAATTAACACACCAAGAGATTATTATGTTGAATTGGTTGGTTCTGGAAAAGGCGATGGTCAGATGGATAAACTGACCCATTGTGGTATCTACGGATTAGAATGTTCTATGTTAACATTGGGTGATTTGTATGATCAGGATATTCATTTTTATGCCCAGGTAAACTTCAGTGGATTTGTAAAAATGATTGATGCCTTAGGTGGTATTAACGTATATTCCGATGCTACGTTTTATGCGGCAGAAAGTGGCACTCAGATTTATAAAGGCGAAAATTACTTAACGGGTAAAGAAGCCCTTGGATTTGTTCGTGAGAGACATAATCTTGCGGATGGTGATAATGCTCGTGGTCGTCATCAGATGGCAGTTATTAAAGCAATTATCAAGAAGGCAGCATCTAGTGCTATTATCACAAACTATAGCAAAGTTTTAGATTCGATGGGTGATTGTTTCGGTACAAACCTGACCAATGATGAAATGTCAAGTCTTGTAAAAATGCAGTTAAGTGACATGGCATCATGGAATATTCAGAGTTTTTCTGTAATTGGTCAAGGAAACGGAGGATCTGACTACGTTTATTCTATTTCAGGAAAGAAGGCTTACGTTATGTATCAGAATGATGCTTATGTAGAACATGCGCAGAATTTGATTGATAAAGTGTTCGCAGGTGAGACCATTACAGAAGAAGATTTAGTGGTTCCAACAGAATAATTTTCGAAATTTGTGAAAAAGGGGTGCAAAGCACCCCTTTTTTTGTTAGAATAGAACCATGTAAGGTTTAGGAGGTGTAGTTTTATGGGAACAAATAAACTTCGTGCACGTGATGAAATCCCTGCACAGTACAAATGGAATATGCAGGATATGTTCGCGTCAGACGAATTATGGGAAGAAGAAGCACAGCTTCTTTTAGATTTGGCAAAAGAGATGGAAGGCTATAAGGGCAGACTGGCTGAGAGCGCAGCTACTTTATTAGAATTCATGAAAAAATCAGATGAATTGGATTATCATGCAGAACGAGTAATTGTTTATGCAAATCAGAAATATCATGAAGATACAGCGGTTTCTAAGTATCAGGCATTTTGTGCAAAGGCGGATACCATAAGTGTAGCGGTTTCTAGTGCGGTTTCCTATATGAATCCAGAGATTCTTGCCATGGATGAAACAGTTTTAGAACAGTTCTTCAAAGAAGAACCAGAATTAGAACATTATCGTAGAGTGATGGAACAGATTCTTCGTGCAAAAGAACATACGCTTTCCACAGAAATGGAAGCAGTTTTAGCACAGGCAAGAGAGATGGCAAATGTTCCATCCAATGTATTTTCTATGTTTAATAATGCGGATATCAAATTCCCTTCTGTTCGTGATGTAGAAGGAAACCGTATCCAGATTACACATGGTAATTATATTTCTTTAATTGAAAATACAGATAGAAGCCTTCGTAAAGAAGTATTCCGTGGTTTGTATAATGAATACAAAAAACATGCCAATACAGTAGCAGCTCTTTTCCAGGGCCATTTGAAACAGGAAAACTTCTATGCAAAAGTGCGTAATTTCCCAAGCGTACGTGCAATGCATTTACATAACGGCAATATTCCAGAAAGCGTTTATGACAATTTGATTGAAACTGTTCATAAACATCTTCCTGCAATGCATCGTTATGTAGCACTTCGTAAGAAATTGCTGGGCCTTGACCGTCTGCACATGTACGACCTTTATGTACCTGTAGTAGAAGAAACAGGAAAGAAATATCCATATGAGGAAGCAAAGGAAATCGTAAAAGCAGCATTGGCTCCAATGGGTGAAGAATATGTAAGTGTTGCTTCTGCTGGTATGGACAAAGACTGGGTTGACGTATACGAAAACGAAAATAAACGCAGTGGTGCATATTCTTGGGGGGCTTATGGCACACATCCATATGTGCTTTTGAATCATCAGGATAACTTAGACAGCGTATTTACATTGGCACATGAAATGGGTCATGCAATGCATAGTTATCTTTCTGATAAAAAGCAGAGCATTACTTATGCTGGCTATTTGATTTTCGTAGCGGAAGTAGCTTCTACTTGTAATGAAGCGTTGCTCATGCACTATTTATTAGATACAACAGAGGATGAAATAGAACGTAAATATTTAATCAACCATCAGTTAGAAAGTTTCCGTAGTACATTGTTCCGTCAGACCATGTTTGCTGAATTTGAAAAGATTGTACATGGAAAGATGGCTGCAGGCGAAAGTTTAACAAAGGATGATCTTTGCAAGATTTATCATGACCTTAATGTATTGTATTATGGTCCAGATATCATCGTGGATGAAGAAATCGATTATGAATGGATGAGAATTCCTCATTTTTATACTTCATTCTACGTTTATCAGTATGCAACAGGTTATTCCGCTGCGATTGCATTTTCTAAGAAAATCTTAGAAGAAGGCGAACCAGCTGTGGAACGTTATATCGATAAATTCTTAAGTGGCGGTGGCTCTAAGGATCCAATCGACCTCTTAAAGGATGCCGGTGTAGATATGAGTACACCAGTTCCAGTAGATGATGCATTGAATGTATTTGAATCTTACCTCGAAATGTTCGAGAAGATGGTATAGGAGGATGGCATGGAAAAAATAAAAAGTTTCCAGATTAATCATAATATCTTAGAACCAGGTTTTTATATTTCCAGAGAAGATGA
>CAZDAP010000044.1:0-8763 GCA_964503585.1 uncultured Lachnobacterium sp.
CAAATCATATGAACAAAAATAAAACGCGGATACATGCGAGCATGTTCCGCGTTTATTTTCGTCCATCTACTTGCCTCATTAGTTACGTTTCTAAACTTCCTTCTCTGACAGAGGCAAGGTAAAGATAAACTCCGTACCTACATCCTCTGTACTGATTACATTGATATTCTCATTGTGCGCCTGCACAATTTCTTTTACGATAGCAAGGCCGAGGCCGCTGCCTTTTTTATCTTTTCCACGAGACTGGTCGGTCTTATAAAAACGCTCCCAAACTTTTTTGATACTGTCACTTGGAATACCAATACCACTATCTTTGACAGAGATTAACACCTTTTCATTTCGAATATTGGTTTCAATGGTGATAGCAGTGTTATTATTGGAAAACTTGGTGGCATTGTCTATTAGGTTGTAAAGAACCTGCTGGATTTTGCTCATATCGGCTTTTACAAAAAGTTCTTGCCCTGTTAAATATAAATCAAAGGATAAGCCTTTTTTATTGCATACCCCTTCAAAGGTCATGGTGGTATTTCGAATCAATTGGTTGATATCAAAATCACTGATGTCTAGAGACATACCATTGTGTCCGAATTTATTTAAATCTAAGATATTTTGTGTCAGTTTATTTAAACGCTCCGTTTCAAATAAAATGATATTTAAGTATTTTTCCTGCATTTCTGGAGGAATGGTTCCGTCCAGTATGGCTTCAATATAACCTTTGATAGAAGTCAAAGGAGAACGGAAGTCGTGAGATACGTTGGAGATGAATTTTCGTTGTTCCTCTTCCATAGTATTTAAGGTAGTTGCCATATAGTTTAGGGTATTGGCAAGGTAACCAATTTCGTCATTGGAATTTACCTGTATCTGTGTCGAAAAATCACCTTTTGCATACCGTTCTGTTGCTTTCGTAATGTTACGGATTGGGCGGTAAACGATAATGGTAAATACAATAATTAGCATAAAAGTGCTGATTAAAATAATAATTACAGAAAGTGATGTAATATCCACAATTTCCTCAGCCTGAGATAAAACTTCAGACATAGGCATATGAAGAAGAACATATCCCTGTACTTTATAATCGTTTGTGATTGTAGAAAATACCGTTAAGGTATCTTGGTCAAAACTTTTATAAAAATTACCGGTCATATAATAGGTGTTACCAAAATCTGAAATATCAAAATCTTCAATCACAAAGGGTTTTTCTATTTGTGCAAGAGTAAATGCCATGGAGTCAGAAGAATCCAGCAAGATGTTTCCGTGAATATCAATAATCCAGATTTCTGCGGAAAGATATTTGCTAAGGTAACTCATCTCATTTTGTGAATCGGGAAGTTGGACTTCTGGGTTCATAAAATGAATTTTGAAATCAGAGGCAATCATGGCAGCATCACGAGAAAGTTGCTGTGCCTCTTTTTCAATCAGATATTGCTCCGTTGTGTTATGGGTAAAGGTACTTAAAAAAATCAGCGTGATTGTGGCAAAAACAAAAAAACTTCCGAATAGCTTTAAGTATAATCTACGTTTCATTTTTTGACCTCGAATTTATATCCGATTCCCCATACTGTGGAAATCTGCCAGCTTGCGTGATCTTTTATTTTTTCACGAAGACGTTTTACATGTACGTCTACTGTACGGGTATCACCGATGTATTCATATCCCCAGATATGGTCCAAAAGTTGTTCTCTGGTAAATACCTGATTTGGAGATGCAGCCAGAAAATAGAGAAGTTCTAATTCCTTTGGAGGCATATCTACCTGATTGCCTTTGTAAATTACAGAGTAATTGGATAAATTAATAGTTAAATCTGGATACTCTACGCATTTTGTAGTTGGCAATGGTGCAGCAACTGGTTTTGCTGGCTGAAAACGACGCAACACTGCTTTTACGCGAGCCACCAGTTCCTTAGAATCGAATGGTTTCATGATGTAGTCATCTGCACCTAGTTCCAATCCTAAAACTTTGTCGAAAATCTCGCCCTTTGCAGAAAGCATGATAATAGGCACATTAGATTTTGCACGGATTTCGCGACAAACCTGATAGCCGTCTATGCCTGGCAACATTAAATCCAATAAAATCATATTTGGATTGTAAGTCTCAAAGGCGGAAAGAGCTTCTTCTCCATCGTTTACGATTTTTGTTTCATAACATTCTTTTGTTAAATAGAGAGAAATAAGTTCTGCGATATTATTATCATCATCTACAATTAAAATCTTGGTTTTAGCAACCATGGTAATCCTCCTTTATTTAAATTCAGCAATCGTAACACCTGCATCACCTTCACCGAATTCTGCAAGTTTAAAACTTTTCACGTATTTCTGACGTTTGAGGTGCTGGTGTACGGCATCACGAAGAGCACCGGTGCCCTTTCCGTGTACGATACGCACTGATGGAAGATGAGCGATGTAGGCGTCATCTAAGTATTTGTCTAATTTTGCAATTGCTTCATCTGTACGCATACCAATCAATTTGATTTCGGTGGAAGCAGTAGCGGATTTACTCATTTTCAGTTTGCTGGTACTGCTGCCATATTTTTTTGTAGGAGAAAGTACATCTTCGTCCATAAGAATCAAATCATTGATATTGACCTGGGAACGCAGGATACCCATCTGTACAAAGAGATTTCCTTTGGCATCTGGTAGAGTGTGCACAGTTCCTTTCAAGTTCATGGAAAGTACTTTTACCGTATCGCCAATACGAAGTTTCTTAGGTGCCTTGTGATTAGTTTCCTGTTTCTTGATGCTGGTCAGTTTCTTTTCTTTTTCCGAAAGTTTGTTGCGCAGATTGGTACGTTCTTTTTCCATCTGGCTCATGTCGCCAAGACCTTGTCCGTATTTATTGAAGTTGCGGATGGTTTCATCTGCCAAATCCTTTGCTTCTTTGATAATACGGAAGGCTTCTTCATTCGCTTCGCGTAAAATCTTTTCCTTGGACTGATCTAAACGTTCCTGTTTACTTTCTAACTGTTTCTTTAAGTTTTCAATCTCTGATTTATACTGATTGATTTCTAACTGTTCTTTTTCAATGGTAATACGGCTGGCTTCTAAGTTGGTCAGCACGTCTTCAAATTCTACATCTTTTTTGTTTAAACGGCTTTTGGCATCTTCAATCACAGAATCATCTAAGCCCAGTTTAGAAGAGATGGCAAAGGCATTACTCTTTCCTGGAATACCGATGAGAAGTCGGTAGGTAGGACTTAGGGTTTCTACGTCAAATTCGCAGCAGGCATTTTCAATGCCATCTGTGGTAAGAGCATAAACCTTTAATTCACTGTAGTGAGTAGTAGCCATGGTAATAGCACCATAGAGATGCAATTTACTTAAAATAGAAATAGCAAGGGCAGCGCCTTCTGTTGGATCGGTACCTGCACAAAGTTCGTCGAAAAGAACGAGACTACGGTCATCTGCTTTTTCTAAAATCTTTACGATATTTACCATATGGGAAGAGAAGGTACTGAGACTTTGTTCAATACTCTGTTCATCACCAATATCAGCAAACACTTCTTCAAAAATCGCCAGTTCGGAACGGTCACCAGCTGGGATATGAAGACCTGCCTGTCCCATTAAGGTTAGAAGACCTACTGTTTTCAAACTAACCGTTTTACCACCCGTATTTGGTCCGGTTACAATCAGTTGTTTAAAGTCATCACCTAAATATACATCAATTGGAACTACCTTTTTAGGGTCCAATAATGGATGACGGCCTTTTCGAATATTGATATAGCCACGCTCATTAAAAGTAGGTGCAATGCCGTTATAGGATTTTGCCAGATTTGCTTTGGCAAAGATAAAATCCAATTCGGAAAGCACGGTATAGTTGTTTGCTAATGCCATTTCATAGCCAGCAACCATTTCACTTAAGCGTGCAAGAATCGCATTGATTTCTTCTTTTTCTTTTATGAAAAGTTCCTTTAATTCGTTGTTTAAGTTTACCACTGCCATTGGTTCGATAAAAACCGTAGAACCAGAGGAAGACTGGTCGTGTACCATACCTGGAATAGACGCCTTGTTAGAGGACTTTACAGGAAGACAGTATCTGCCATCGCGCATAGTGACTACGGCATCCTGTAAGTATTCTCTGGTGGTGGCATTGTTCATCAGCGATGCCAATTGTGCATGAATACGTTCGTTCATTCCACGGATAGATTTACGGATTTTAAACAAAGCAGGACTGGCATCATCTGCAATTTCTTCTTCGCCTAAAATACAGCGTTTGATCTCATCATGAAGCGGAGTCAAAGGTTCTATCTGTGCAAAGAGTTCTGTTAAAGAGTCTGTTTTTTCTTCTGCACGATCAGAGCGGTCGTAGGATTTTGCACGTTTTGCCACTTCCAAAAGATAACTAATCTGCAGGAGTTCAACTGTGTTTAAGGAACCACCAATAGAAAGACGTTTTAAAGAACCATTGATATTATGGAGTCCAGCAAAACTGAGATTGTTACTTTTATAGAGTCTGCTCAGAGCGTCCTTTGTGGTTTCCTGCAAATGGTTAATTTCCTCTATATCCGTAGATGGCACGAGATTCTGTATACGTGTTTTTGTTTCTGGAGCGGCGGCATAATTAGCCAGTTGGTCCAGTATCTTATAGTATTCTAATGTTTTAAAAACTTTCTGATTCATAATAACCTCAAAAAAATATATAGATAAACATATTATAGCCTATAATGAGGATTTGGAAAAGGTAAAAATGCTTGCAAGCCCATAGAAATGGCAATATAATAAAAATGGAATTTTTTGTTCGAGAAACGCATTCTAGAGGAAATTTTATGGATTTTATACGTGAAAAAACGAAAGAAAAACCAATGAGTAAGAAGAAACTATTTATGAATATTGGAGTTGCTGCTTTATGTGGTCTTGTGTTTGCCCTCGTAGTTGTAGTTGTACTTATTATTTTTATGCCAATGATACAAAATACAACAAATCAACAGACAGAGAGTACAGAAACGGAAGAAGTTGCGTCAGCGAAAGGAACGGAAACCACAGAGAGTACAGAGGCGGCCATTGCGATACCACCAAATATTAGCCTGTCTATCTCAGATTATCAGACACTACAGGATGAATTATATCGCATTGGTAATGAGGTGAATAAATCTATTGTCACAGTATCGACGGTGTCGGATGAAAATGATGATTGGGCAGATAATCCATTTGAAACAGATGGACAGAGTTCAGGTCTGATTGTGTCAGAGGATAACAATTATTTATATATTTTGACTGAGAAAAAAGTAATTTCTGATACAGGCAGTATTCGAGTGTCTTTTATGGACAACACAGGAGCGGATGCAAAACTCCTAAAGTATGACGGAAATACAGGGCTTTCTATTTTGACAGTGGAAAAAAGACAGTTAAGTGATTCTACAAAAACTGGGATTGGAGTTGCCACTGTAGGAAGTTCCTATGAGATGACAAATGGTTCGATAGTGATTGCACTTGGTAGTCCGCTTGGAACCAACTATTCTATTTTGACAGGAAACATTACTTCTGTTCAAAATGAAATTGTAACACGGGATAAAAATTATTCTGTATTTACTACAGATATTGTAGCTAGTGAAAATGCCAGTGGTGTATTGGTAAATACGAAGGGAGAAATTGTGGGTATTGTTATGCAGTCCTTTAGCGGTTCTCAGGATATCAATACACTGACGGCAGTAGAAGTAGATGAATTAAAAACCATCATTGAAATCTTAAATCAAGGCAAAGATGTTCCATATGTTGGTTTATATATATCCACAGTTACCAAGGATATTTCAGAAGATTATGATATTCCGATGGGCGTATACATAAAAGAGGTAGCAGGTGATTCGCCAGGCATGCATGCTGGATTACAGAGTGGCGATGTTATCGTAAAAGTGAATGGAGAATCTGTAACAACAGATGCAGTGTATAGCGATAAAATCAGCCAGTTAATCCCAGGGACAGCCTGTGAGATTACTGTAAAACGTCAGAATAGTAATGGTTATTATGAAGTTACCTGCGAGGTAGAAATTGGAGTTTTGAAATAACATTTGAAAATTTGGAGGATTTATGAAATATATTGAAACTTTCCGTGAAGGTGACAGAATCAACGATGTATACCTTTGCAAATTGAAACAGGCAGCCCTTACAAAAGCAGGAAAGCCATATGATATTGTTATTTTACAGGATAAAACAGGAACGATTGATGCAAAAATCTGGGATCCAGGCTCTGTTGGAATCGATGATTTTGATGTAATGGATTATGTTTGTATTACAGGGGATGTGTCTCTTTATAATGGCAATCCACAGCTTTCCATCAAACGTGCCAGAAAGGTAGGCGAAGGCGAATACAATCCAAGCGATTATCTTCCAGTTAGTGAATACGATATTGATGGTATGTTTATAGAGTTGATGGGTTATATCAATAGCATTAAGAATCCATATTATAATCAGTTGTTACATGCATTTTTTGATAATGGTGCTTTTGAAAAGAAATTCAAATTCCATTCTGCAGCGAAAAGTGTACATCATGGATTTGTAGGTGGCTTATTGGAGCATACTTTAAGTGTTACTAGAAACTGTGATTACTTTGCGAAAAATTATAACTTTTTAAATAGAGATTTGTTGCTTACTGCAGCCATGTTCCACGATGTTGGAAAATTAAAAGAACTTTCTGCTTTTCCAGAAAATGATTACACCGACGCAGGAAATCTGTTGGGACACATTGTAATGGGAGTGGAAATGTTAAATGACCAGATTCGTCAGATCGAAGGTTTCCCAGTAGTGCTGGCAAATGAATTAAAGCATTGCATTTTGGCACATCACGGCGAATTGGAATTTGGTTCACCAAAGAAACCAGCATTGGTGGAAGCACTTTGCCTAAGTTTTGCAGACAATCTGGATGCAAAAATGGAAACCATGAAAGAATTGTTAAAGAATGTTCCGGAAAACAATTTAGAGTGGCAGGGATATAACCGACTCTTAGAGTCTAATTATCGTAAGACAAGTTCGTAAATTTTTATAAAACAGAAGTTTCTTTGATATGGAAATCTTCGATAGAAAGAGTAAAGCATGAAGAAAAATGATATTTTCGAATTAGAAATAACAGACATGGGTGTAGATGGAGAAGGTATCGGTCATTTTGATGGTATGACCTTCTTTGTAAAGGATGCATTGATTGGGGATGTAATACGCGCCCGTGCAACAAAACTGAAAAAGAACTATGGTTATGCAAGAGTGGAAGAGGTGTTAACTCCTTCCACTTTTCGTGTTGAACCAGAATGTCCACATCACAGACGTTGTGGTGGATGTCAGATTCAGGCATTGTCCTATGAAAAGCAGTTAGAATTTAAACAGCAGAAAGTCCGCGGAAATCTGATTCGTATTGGTGGATTTTCGGAAGAGGAAATCGATGCAAAAATGCTTCCAGTAGTTGGCATGGAAACTCCATTCCGCTATCGCAACAAAGCACAGTTCCCAGTAGGAGCAGACAAGGATGGAAATATCATCACAGGTTTTTATGCAGCCAGAACCCACAGTATTATTTCTGTGGATGATTGTTTATTAGGTGTGGAAGAGAATGCCCCTATTTTGTCTTGTGTAAAAGAATGGATGCTGGCAAATGGTGTAACGGCCTATGACGAAACCACAGGAAAAGGTTTGCTTCGTCATGTGCTGATTCGTTTTGGATTTACGACTAAAGAAATTATGGTGTGTTTGATTATCAATGGTCGTATTTTGCCTGCACAATCTGATTTGATTTCAAGATTAGAAAAGATAGAAGGCATGACTTCTATTTCTATCAATATCAATACAAAAAATACAAATGTCATCTTAGGTGATGTAACCGAATGTATTTGGGGACAGGCTTATATTACAGATTATATTCATTTACGTGAGACGGGAGATTCTTTGGTAGGAGATGCAGCAGAATTTGCTTTAACAGATACTGCGGTAGCCTATCGCATTTCACCACAGTCCTTCTATCAGGTAAACCCAGTGCAGACAGAAAAACTCTATAGTACAGCATTGGATTATGCAGGACTCACAGGAGAGGAATATGTGTGGGATTTATACTGTGGAATCGGAACCATATCCCTTTTCTTAGCCCAGAAAGCCAAGAAGGTATATGGTGTAGAAATCGTACCACAGGCCATCGAAGATGCAAAAAATAATGCAAAGCTAAATGGTATTGAAAATGCAGAATTTTTCGTAGGAAAAGCAGAAGAAGTGTTGCCTGAATTCTATGAAAACTTAAGCGAAGGAGATGCGATGCTCACTCCTGACGTCATCGTAGTCGACCCACCACGAAAAGGCTGTGACGAAGCCTGCTTAGATACTATGCTAAAAATGCAGCCAAAACGTATCGTATACGTAAGCTGTGACTCCGCCACATTAGCAAGAGATTTACGAATCCTCTGCGATGGGGGATATGAATTAGAAAAGATAAGAGCATTCGATCAGTTTGCTCATACGGGACATGTGGAGACGGTAGTTCTCTTGTCCCAACAAAAACCGGATGATTATATTGAAGTGGAATTAGAGTTAGATGAACTTGATTTGACTTCGGCGGAGAGTAAGGCAACATATGCAGAGATTAAGGGTTATGTATTGAAGGAGCATGGGTTGAAGGTATCTAATCTGTATATTTCACAGGTAAAAAGAAAATGTGGAATAGAGGTTGGGGAAAATTATAACTTGCCGAAGTCTGAAGATAGTAGACAACCTCAGTGTCCAGAAGAGAAGGAAAAGGCGATAAGAGATGCGTTGGAGCATTTTGGGATGATTTAGAGAGGTGAGCACATGGCATTAAACT
>CAZDAP010000045.1:0-8741 GCA_964503585.1 uncultured Lachnobacterium sp.
GTAAGGGTATGCGACAGAATAAAGATGCTATTGTAAATATCTATGAACTAAAAGAGGATTGGGATGACTTTAAAGTTTTATCTTTTGAAGAAGAAAATGAAAAATGGTTAGAATTTGTATGTGCTTGTCGTAGGGGCGAAAACCTAAATACAGATTATGATATTATTATTGGAAATGTAGCAGATGATGATGTGTTCAAAACTGTAGATATGTATTTCAGAGGTTTATGGGATAAGCAAAAAGTTTTGGAAGAATTACGATATTACAAGATGAATAATCAAATTTGTCTTGTGAGTCAAAAGGCAATAGACCAGCTTCTTACATACAAAGATGCATATGAGGTGGAGAAAAATGGCTGATTTAAAGCAGATGGAAGATATTTATAAACAGAATTTAGAAAATGATATCATAAAGGCTATTGCAAAGATAAAAGGAATTGAATTGCGTAAAGCAATTGATATTTACTATTCTAGTAAATTAGCATCGCAGATTGCAGAGGGTACTTGTGGCATTGAAAATATGGATGCAAAGTACTTGGCGGAAGATTTGATAGAGAATGAAGCAGAGTTGTTTGCATAGTGTTGTAGAATTAGGGGATGATTACTTTAGTTTAAAAATAATATGTATAAGTGCATCATTGCATCTGCTTTAAGTGTTGTGCTACAATAAGAATATCATTAATGATAACGGAATACTGATGGATAAAATATGAAATATGCATTTTGGAATACACACAAAAGAGAAGACATAAATATCTATTTGCAAAGTTTTATAGAAATATATAAACCAGATGTTTTTGCATTAGCTGAATATGAAGCTGATGGGAAATGTTTGGAAAACAATTTAAGAGAAAAGGGCTTGGGTTATACTTTTATATCTAAAATAGGAAGTAGATTGGATATGTTCTATAAAGGAAGCAAGAAACATGTAATACATTGTAATGACTCTAAGTATTATACTATTAAAATAGTCCCATATGGTAAAAAAAAGCTAATATTATCTATTACTCATATGCCTAGTAAGAGGTATTCGGATGAGGCTACTAATGAAGAGATTTTGCGAGAGATGCTAAATAATATTAATAAGATAAGAAATAGCAAACATATTAATAATTTAGTTATAGTGGGAGATTTTAATATGAATCCATTTGAAGCACCCATGATAAATGCGACAGCATTACAAGCTATTTCATCAAAAGACATTGTGACGAGGAGAAACCAAAGAATTTATAAAGAAAAAAATAGAGAATTTTTATATAATCCTATGTGGAATTTTTTAGGAGATATGAAACATCCGATAGGGAGTTATTATTATGGTAGTCCTCAGAATGCGGCGTTTTATTGGAATACGTTTGACCAATTTGTGGTGAATAGTGAGTTAGCAGATGAAATAAATGTAGATAAAATTGAATTTGTTAGGTGTATAGGAGCATTAAAATTAGAAAATGAAAATGGTGAACCCACTGTAAGTGACCATTTCCCATTATATTTTGAGATTGGAGAAGAAAAATGAAGAATTTGTGGAAAGATTTAGAAACATTAGAAAGTGACATGACTAACCCAATTGATTTGGTGGAAGCACAATCAAAGTATTTAGAAGAAGGAACTGATGATATGCTTTTTATTGAGATAGATGATGTGTATAAAATATCATCAGTTGCCAAAAGTGCTATTACGGAGGCGGATATAAAAAATGATTTTATGTATAAGGTGAGTTTATGTTCGACTGATTTATCAGATTATTCTTTTGCAATTTTTACGATTTTTTATGGAATAACTTTCTATCCTCTATTATTAAGTGTTCCAAATGAAATTGCAGAAGAATTTGTTGCCACAAGTAATTTTGAAACAGTGGATAGTACAAGTAAGAATAGAGTTTATTTCTTAGCTAAAACAGAGGAAGAATATGAGCAATTATTGGAAGCAATTTTAAATTCAGAAACTGTAAGGACTGTATTAAAAAATATGAAGGCAATTATTGAAGATGTGGGACAGGATGATTAATTGTTAGAACTTCTCTAAGAGGTAGATATCTATGATAGGTCAATTCATAGGTCAATTTACAAACAACTGGACGGATAAACCTTGTAAATCAAGCAAATACGGACGTTAGGATACCAACTCTGACTCCGTCATCCAAGGTTCGAATCCTTGTGGGCCAGCTAATGAGACCTCGAAGAAGAGATTCTTCGAGGTTTTTCTTTTTGCATTATAAGTTTTTATGAAAAGTTTATGGAAAAAGATATTGGAAAATGTTACACTTAGTACGATGTTGAACGGCAAAGTAAAAGAGGAAGTATTATGTATCAGTTAAAATCAAAGGTTCGCTATAGCGAAGCAAACTCCAGCAGCAGATTAACCTATCATGCATTATTAAATTATTTGCAGGATTCTAGCACGCTCCATTCGGAGGAACTTGGGGAGAGCGGTGCACAGTTGTATGAGCAGAACATGGCGTGGATTTTGTCTTTTTGGCAGATTTGTATTGAGGACATGCCAAAATCCAGTGAAGACATTACTGTGTCAACCTGGCCATACAGAACAAAGGGACTTTTTGGACTTCGTAACTTCTGTGTAGATAATGCGCAAGGAAAACGATTGGTAAACGCAAACTCGATTTGGGTGCTGATTGATCCTAGAAATGGTCGACCAATTCGAATTACAGACGAGGTTTCCTCTCATTATCCAGATGAACCAAAATTAGAAATGGATTACTGTGACCGAAAGATAGCAGTGCCTTCTGAATATGAAGAAATGGAAGCCATCACGGTACCAAAATATTTTATTGATACGAACAACCACATGAATAATGCGAAATATGTCATGGTAGCAGAAGAATATCTGCCAGCAGAGTATGATGTAAAAGAAATTCGTGTAGAATATAAAAAAGCCGCAGTGCTTGGAGATGTGATTGTGCCTCGGGTGACCATCACAGAAGAGGGTGCAGTTATTGTATTAGCAGATGAAAATGGCAGTGCATATGCGATTGTGCAGTTTTTGGCCAGATAATGGATGGAATGGGATAAAATAGCATTACATAAATAATAGAAAGAGGATGAAAATGAGATTAGGTGAATACCAGGAACTTATTTATATTAAAAAAGTAGATTTCGGCGTTTATCTTGGTGAAACAGAAAATGCAGAAGAACGCGTGCTTTTACCTGCAAAACAGGTACCAGCCGATGCAAAACGAGGAGACAAAATCAAAGTCTTCTTATATAAAGACTCAAAAGATCGAATGATTGCCACCACAAACGAACCAAAACTCACTTTGGGACAGTTTGGTGTGTTAACCGTAAAAGAGATAGGAAAAATTGGAGCGTTCCTTGATTGGGGCTTGGAAAAAGACTTGTTCCTTCCATTTAAAGAAATGACACAGAAAGTGCAGCCAGAGGACGAGGTATTAGTAACTGTGTATACAGACAAGAGTAATCGTCTTTGCGCCAGCATGAAAGGCATTTACAATTTATTGTCCACAAATTCTCCTTATAATAAGGATGATATGGTTACGGGGCGTGTATATGAATTTAGTGACAACTTTGGAACATTTGTGGCAGTTGATGATAAATATTCTGCACGTATTCCAAGTCATGAAGATCACAGTTACCTTCGTATTGGTGACATCATTGATGCAAAAGTCGTGGCAGTAAAGCCAGACGGCAAACTGGATTTGACATTAAGAGAAAAAGCATATATTCAGATGGATGCGGATGCGGAAAAGATTTTGGAACTTATTGAATCATATGCGGGTGTGCTTCCATTTTCCGAAAAAGCCAGTCCAGAAGTTATCAAGCGTGAAACTGGTCTTAGCAAAAACGCATTTAAACGTGCAGTTGGACATCTTTACAAACAGCGCGTCATTGATATTACAGATGGCAAAATCCGCTTAGTGAAATAAATCACTTTTCAAATAGAAAAAATTTCTTTATTATAAAAGAAACGAAATAGAGATCAAAAGGAGATGGAGATTATGAAAAACATTATCAGTACAGATAAGGCACCAGCAGCAATCGGACCTTACTCACAGGCAATCGAAGTAAATGGAATGGTTTATACATCAGGTGTGATTCCAGTAAACCCAGCAACAGGTGAAATTCCAGAAGGAACTGTAGCACAGGCAAATCAGGCACTCACAAATCTGAAAAACCTTTTAGAAGCAGCTGGCACAAGCATGGAAAACGTAATCAAAACAACAGTATTCATTAAAGAAATGAATGAATTTGGAACAATCAATGAAGTTTACAAAGAATACTTCACTTCAGAATTCCCAGCAAGAAGTTGTGTAGAAGTTGCAAGACTTCCAAAGGATGTATTGCTTGAAATCGAAGCAATTGCTATTAAATAAGAAGAAAACTGATAAAAAGTAATATTTTGGAGCATCTTAGAAGTGTAAGATGCTCCTTTTTATGTTATGTACAGAATTAAATACAACATAATTTTGCAAAAAATATTAAGAAAATTGGTCGAAAAACCCTAGAAATCAGGCAATTTCTGGTATACTACACAAAATATAGATGAAAAAAACATTGAAAAAAGGCATATTTAGGGGGTTGACACTTGTATACAAGGTTGCTATAATGACATCGTAACATTTGTAACAAATTCGTAACAAATTAAAAGAGTTATTCGATTTTGGAGGAAATGAAAGATGAAAGGAATTAAACTTACAGCAGGACTTTTAGTAGCAGCCATGATGATTACATCATTACCAGTAGATATGCTTGCAAGCCAATCTGCTGAAAGTGATAAATATATAACAGGCACATCAATAAGTTTTTCAGCTGGTGCAACCGCAGCAATCAACGAAACAGTAGTGTTAAATGAAACAAACACAGATTACTTTGCTGGTGTAACAGTAAACGACGCTCCAGTAGTTGCAGAAGGTGTTGAAGATTACTCAAATATGGCAGTAGCCGCAAATATTGATGAGTTCTTAAACATTCGTGCTGAAGCAAGCACAGAATCAGAAGTTGTTGGAAAACTTTATGTAAACGGTGTAGCAACTGTACTTGAAACATTAGATGGATGGTATAAGATTGAATCTGGCAATGTTATCGGTTATGCAAGAGCAGATTACTTAGTAGTAGGTGATGAAGAAACTTGTAAAGAAGTTGCAGAAAGAATCGCTACAGTTACAACAGATACATTAAGACTTCGTAAAGAAGCTTCTACAGATGCAGGTGTATATACATTACTTTCAAACGGCAACAAAGCTACAGTTTTAGATGAAAGCATCGAAGGCTGGGTAAAAGTAAAATACAAATCATATGAAGGATATGTTTCTACAGAATTCGTAAGCGTTGAAACTGTTTATGAATATGCAGAATCAAAAGAAGAAGAGGCAGCTAGACTTGAAGCAGAAGCTGAAGAAGCTCGTAGAAGAGCAGCAGCATCACAGTCTTCATCATCTTCATCATCATCGTCTTCTTCATCATCATCAAAAACATACAACCCACCAGCAGGTGGCAGCGGCCAGTCAGTAGCTGACTATGCAGTACAGTTCGTTGGTAACCCATATGTTTGGGGTGGTACAAGTTTAACAAACGGTGCAGACTGTTCAGGTTTCATTATGTCAGTATATGCTGCGTTTGGTGTTAGTCTTCCACACAGCTCATACAAGTTGAGAAGTGTTGGTTACGGAGTAGATGCTTCACAGGTACAGCCTGGTGACATTATCTGCTATAGCGGTCATGCAGCCATCTACATCGGAAATGGAGCAATTGTACATGCTTCAAATAAGAGTGAAGGTATTAAAATCACATACAACTGGCAGTACAAAACAGTACTTGCAATTAGAAGAATTTTCTAATTACTTATTCTAAATACTACGAAATGAGCCCTACTATATATTGACTTTACACACACTTTCGTTCGGTAAAAAACGTAGCGGACACTAAATTCATAACAAATCTACGATTTGCTATTCATTAAGTGCCGACGTTTTTTAACGGTGTGCAGTCAATCATATAGTAGGGCTCATTTCTTATTTCTAGAATAAAATATAAAATTCTTGAAATCATTTTATAAAAGGGAGGCGTTCCTTATTACGGGAATTACGCATCTGCTCAGAAAAGTTTCCTAGAAAGAGCCAGAAAGTTATGGTAGGGCGTTATATTTCGTATTATTTTGAAAAACTTTTTTGAGCAAAAATGTCACATGTACAACTTGCACAAATCGACGGCAATATTAAAAAAACACTTGCAAATTTCCAGAGGGTCTGTCTAAAAGTTATCCACAATTTTAAGGCGAAAAACCTTATAAAATCGAGTTATACACTAAGTTATTCACGTTATCCACAAAAAATCCATGGAATAAATAGCGTGAAAAGGGTCGAAAAACGAACAACTGTTTTGTGAAGTTATAATAAAAATTGCCAAATAAAGGATAAAATTGTAATTTAGGATTGACTTTTTAAATGTAAAAATAATGAATAAAATTGTTGGAAATTGTCAAACAATTAAAAGTCTTGCCAAAATTTGGTCCTTTTGATATACTGAGTTGTCATGATTAAAGAGATAATAGTCGCAGGAATAAAATTATATAATTATAGTGCGTTGGAAAACCTTACACAGATTGTAAAGAATCTTGAGGCCAATGTCTTCACTTCAATCGAAGAGGTATATATGAAGACAATTCTTCTTGCAAAAGAAGATGAATCGGTAAAAGAGGCTTTAGAGGCTATGGATGTAACGGTAATCGCGGAAGCGGGTATTTTGGATGCAGTAGGTCAGGCAACCATTTTTCGTAAGGCTGAGATAGAAAGAAGAGAATTCTTTTTACAGTTAATGAAGATTTTGGAGCGTAATGGACATACTGTATATGTGCTAGGTGAAGCGAAGGAAAAAATCGCAGAGACTTGTCAGTATATCGCAGATGAATTTCCACGTATAAAGATGGTAGGCTCTATCGCATTGAACGAAGTGGAAGGAACAGAAGATGGAGTGGTTAACGAAATCAATATGATTGCTCCAGATGTGATTATCAGTGTACTGCCATCGCCAAAACAAGAATTGTTTTTTAAAGACTATAAGTCCATGCTCTTAACCAAGATTTGGTACGGCATTGGTGCGGAAAAGATTGTTGATAGTAAACTTACAATTCCTGCTAAAATTAAGAAGTTTATTCGCGAGCATACCTTGAAACGTTATGTAAAAGAAGACATCGCGCAAGCGGAAGCGTTAGAAGAAAATGCACAGAGCGAAGAGACTGGATTAAAAGAAAGCGAAGAATAAAAATGAAAAAGCATGGTCAAATCTATGAATATTTAATGATTATAATCGGGACTGGAATACTTGCATTTGGTATTGCGTGTTTCTATGATCCAATTGGTTTGGTAACTGGTGGTGTAACTGGTCTTGCTATTATTATTAAGAGCGTGACAGAAGAAATTTTTGGAACCGGTATTCCGTTATGGGTTACTAACTTGGGATTTAACGTTCCGATGTTTATTTTGGCTTATTTCTTGAAAGGAAAAAAATTCATTGGTAAATCCTTCTTTGGCGCCATGATGCTTTCTGTTTGGCTGGCGTTTATTCCACAGTTGAATTTGGCAGGAGATGATATGCTTCTCTCAGCTGTGTTTGGTGGCGTTTTCACAGGCGCAGGTATGGGACTTGTATTCCGAACAGGGTCCACAACTGGTGGAACTGATTTGGTATCTGCGTTGATTCAGTTAAAAGTACGTCACATTTCTATTGTACAGATTTTGCAGATTATTGATGCGATGGTAATTGTGTTGGGTATGTTTGTGTTTGGTATACAGCCAACTATGTATGCTATTATAGCAATCGTGGTAACTACAAATATTTCCGATATGGTTTTGGAAGGAACCAATTACTCCAAAGCTGCGTATATCATTACCAATGAATATGAAGTAGTGGCAAGCCGTATCATGAAAGAGTTAGACCGAGGTGTTACAGGACTTCATGCAAAGGGTATGTATACCAGTGAAGAGAAATGCATGTTATACTGTATCGTTTCTAAGAAAGAGATTGTAGTGTTAAAAGATATTGTAAATGAGATTGATCCAAAGGCCTTTGTAATTGTTTCGGAAGTAAGGGAAGTGCTTGGTGAAGGCTTTCAGGAGTATAAAAAGGAATTTTAGTTAATTTTTACTAGATTTTAGGTTGAGAAAAAGAGGAAATGCATAAAAAATGCACATTTCCTCTTTATTTTTTTGTGTTTATGCATTAAAATAGAGGCAGGTATTTATGCAAAACGCAAATATGGGGACAAGGAGAAACATTATGATTTCCAATCAAATATTACAGAATACAATCGATGGACTGAAAACAATTACAAGAACAGACCTTTGTGTGATTGATGTAGAAGGCAAGGTATTGGCAGCCACATTTCAGGATGCAGACAAATTCATAGAAGCTGCACAGAGTTTTGTGAGTTCACCTGCAGATAGTCAGGTGGTTGGGGGATGCCAGTTCTTTAAAGTGTTTGATGACCACCAGTTGGAATACATTCTCTTAGCTTATGGGGACAGCGAAGATGTGTACATGATTGGTAAAATTGCCAGCTTCCAGATTCAAAATCTTCTGGTGGCTTATAAAGAGCGTTTTGATAAGGATAACTTTATCAAGAATCTCTTATTAGACAATCTCCTTTTAGTAGATATCTATAATCGTGCAAAAAAACTGCACATCGAAACAGAAGTGAAACGTGTCGTATTTATTGTTGAGACAAATCGCGACAAGGATGGAAACGAATTAGAGAAAATCCGTGGTCTTTTCG
>CAZDAP010000046.1:0-8704 GCA_964503585.1 uncultured Lachnobacterium sp.
AAACAGATGGCTGGTAAAGCGCTTTGCTTGCCACAGACCATTGGTTCTACAACAGGTGGTTTGGTTCTTTACTGTGCATGTTCTATGGGAAGACAGCCAGCATGTATGCTATTTTCAAAACCAATCGATTCTCTTGCAGGTGCAGGTGTAATCCTTGCGGACGTATGGTTAGAAGGTGCTGAGACAAAGATGCCAGTTATTGATTCACTTGGCGAAGAATTTTTAGATTATGTAAAAGATGGTATGAAAATCACTATTAAAGAAGATGGAGTTGTAGTGGTTGAATAATCAGACTATATTTTTGTAAAGTTAGCTGGAAAGCACAGGTTTATGTGTTTTCCAGCTTTTTTATTTGATACGAGGAAATTCCTATCAAATAAAAAACGCTCCGCTGAGGATGCGCAGCTCGCGGAAAGGAAAATAGTTGCTATGCAACACCGCTCGCGCGCGAAGAGTCCGTAAACGGACTCTTTGTTCTATATCTTGACAAAAATGTCCTACAAGTGTAGGATGAATATAGGTACTACAGTTGTAGGACGGCATAGTATGGAAATATATTTTGAGAGTGAGGAAGATGTATGAGACTAACCGAAGCAGAATGGGATGTTTTAAATATTTTATGGACAGGGGAAGGTTTTACCCTTGGAGAAATTACAGCTGCATTAAAAGAGGTAAATGGTTGGAATAAGAATACGGTGTATACATATCTAACTCGTATGGAAAACAAAGGATTGGTAAGTATAGATCGTTCTATGTCAAAACCATATTCAGCTGCAGTTTCGAAAGAGTATTGTGCTAAAAAAGAAAGAAGCGAATTGCTGGATAAAGTTTATGGTGGAGCAACAGGTGATTTGATTGCAGCATTTTTAAAGGAGTCTTCCATTTCAAATGAAGAAAGAGAACGATTGAAAAAGATGTTAGATAATATGGAGGTGTAGTCTATGTATAATATATGGGGCTTTTTCTTGCAAACCATATCCGTGTCATTCGTTGCACTAAGTATTTTTTTGCTAAAATATCTTTTAGCAGACAAACTATCACCAAGGTGGCAATATGCTATCTGGATTTTATTGGGAATGCGAGTGTTATTACCAGTGAATTTAAAGAGCTATATTATTCCAGTCCTAGCCTTATGGATAGAGATTTTAAAAGCTGGAGTAGAAAGCTTGTTGAACTCCAATTTCTCAGCAGTATATGAACCGATTCAACTACAGCATGTGATACCTGTTGTTACACAAGTACCACAAGGTATTACGGACTGGTTGTTTATAATATATATAGTTGGAATTCCAGTATTCCTTTTTCGTTATTTCGTTTCATATATACGTCTCCGTATCTTGTTGAAATCAGGATTACCAGTAGGAGCTAATATAGAAGAAAAAATGTTATCAGTTTGTGATAAATATGACTTAAAACCTTCTAAAATGATTGCAGTAGAAGGTATCTCCTCCGCATTTATTTGTGGTGTGCTTCGTCCAGTTTTGGTGGTACCATATGCAAAAGATGTGGATGAGAAGATAATATTACATGAATTGTTACACTTGAAACATTTTGATACGATTCAAAATATATTCTGGTGTTTTATACGTTCTTTACATTGGTGCAATCCATTTGTGCATTTTGTGGTAAATCAGATTGAAAATGATATGGAGTCGCTTTGTGATCAGAGGGTATTAGAACGATTAGAGGGAGAAGAACGTAGAGATTATGGTGCGATTTTATTAGAAATGGCAAGTAAGAAATACGCACGTATTCCAGGAACAAGTTCAATCTCAAATGGTGGTAAAAATATTTCGCAAAGAATTACAGCAATCGTCCGTTTCAAAAAATATCCTAAGGGAATGACCTTGGTTTCGATATGTATTATTCTAGTATTATTTTGGCCAATGATTATTGGTAGTGAATATGCATTTGCCCAATCGGATTATGAAAATTATGATAATAAGTTTGAGCGTGAAATGGCAGTTGCGCGCATCAATCGATGTGGTACAGTAGCCGGCGCATTAGATACATATGCAAAAGGATTATATCTGATGAATGGTGGATATATTGCTTCTGCGTCATCATTGTCTGAGCATGAAAGAATAGAAGAAGAATTAAATGAATATGGGTGTTATCAGTCAGGTAAGTATTTTGGAAATATCGAATATTTAAATGATTATTGTGTATATAACATCGATCAACTAAACGAAAAAACATACTCTGCAATTATTTGCTTCGATGTGTATATGTATGTGGATGAATACACACCTGAGTTGCTAGAAGAAATAGGTGAGATGACGGAATATAGTCATGAAGCCAATATTTTTGTTCCTGTGATTGTTACCTATGAAGATGCATGGGTTGTTAAAGAATATGCAGAAAGGTATGCTATATTAACAGAACAGTACGAGGAGAAACATGCAACAGAAAACTGGTGGATGATGTGTAGTAAAGAATACTATGGAGAGAATGAGTTTGGTGAAGTTTTATTAGAGGTTGAGACAAAGTATACGGTGGATAATGCGTTAAAAGATCAAAATCTAGTGTGGTTCACAGATATTACATCTTTTGATAGTTCCCCAAAGCCAAATGCTGTATTTGATTACTATTTATTAAACAAGTATATTGTATACACACATATCAATGAAATGGCCCCAGATTTTTATGTGGAATTAAAGATAATAGAAATGGATACCGAGGACTACTTTAAGGTTGATGAAACATATTTTTCCATCGGGGATCATTCGGAAAATGGATGGATTATTTTTGAAGAAATCTCGGAGGAGTGGGATGGTAAAGTAACAGACTCCTCAGGTGGTGGATTTGGTCAGTATGAGGTAGATATTATTGATATGGCTTCTGCGTATTCTGTTGAACTAAGCTTTAGTCCTTCTAAAACATATACTCTTATTCTTAGGGAGGTAGAAGAATAAATGGAAAGAAAAGAACAACTATGTAAATCGATTAAGAAAATTGGTTGGGGATATGTGATGCTATACTTTAGTATCAACATTGGGACGATTGATATTTTACCATCATGGTGGTCGTATATTATGTTTTTTCGTGAAGGAATTGAGGGAGGACTTATACAGGAAGAAGAGTCTGTTAAACTCCTAAAACCGATTGGTTTAGTATTAGGAATATATGAGTTAATCACATGGTTACTAACTATGTTTACGATTCCAACAGATATGTTGCTTATCAACGAAATAATATCAGTACTGTCCTTATATTATCATTTTCAGCTTTTAACAAACTTAGCTAATATCGCTAAAAAATATCAATGTCCACAAGAACGGGCGTTATTAAATCTTAGAACGATACAGACGATTTTGTTAACGATATTATCATTTGTTGTTCATTTTGAAGATTTATATGAATTATCAATTGTTTTTATGATTATTCAGATTATTGTAATGATTTTTATTTGTATCTATTTGCGTAAGTTCAAACATGCTCTAGAAGATTTACCGAACGAAAGCTTTGAAACAAATGTATAGAAAGGAAAATAACAATGAGAAAAATGAGTGGTTTTAAAAGAAAAACTAGAAGAGTAATTCTTCTAGTTTTTCTTGTTTAAAGATTATATTGCATGATATAATAATCACATAAAACATATAAAAGGGGAAGGTTATGAAACAAAAGAGAATGCCAGAGTTGCAAAGAATTAATACTGCAGTATTGATAGAGTATTCAATTCTCACAGTTATTTTATTATTAGCTTATATTTTAGAGTTTTTAAAAGGAAGTAGAACTGTAGGCTATACATTAATTTTCTCAGTATTGGATGTGCTTCCATATATTGTGTGTGTGGTATTATTTTTTAAAAATAAAACATCTCCAAATCTAAAATATGTGTTAAGTGTTGGTTTTTCTGTATTATATGCATTTGTATTATTGACAGCAGCTGTACCAACTACATTTGTTTATATTTTTATGTTATATTCTGTTATAATTCCTTATGGTGATATCCGATTATGCTATATTACTGGTGGAATTGCAGCTTTAGCAAATATTGTTTCTATTGTAGTTGGTTTCAGGAATGGATCATTAACGACGGAAGATTTAGCAATGATAGAGATTCAGCTCATTTCAGTTGCTCTTGGAGCTATCTTTACTGGATTAGCAACAAATGTTCTTGGTAAAGCAAATGCTCAGAAACTAGATGAAATCAACGAAGAAAAAGAGAAAACAGAACATATTCTTAACAACACATTAGATGTATCAAAAGGCATTTCAGAAGATATTGAAGCTGTGACTGAACGTATGGAACAGTTAAGACAATCTGTATTTTCTACTCGTGATTCCATGCAGGATGTAACTGCTGGTGCAAATGAAACTGCTGAAAATATGCAGCAACAGTTGTCACAAACAGAAGAGATTATGGAACAGATTGATAGTGCCAAAGAAGTTGCAGAAACAATTGCAGAAAATGTTACTCATACAGAGGAAACTATTTCTGTTGGAAGAGAGAATATTAATCAGTTATTAGATTCTGTAAATCAGTCAGAAGTGGTTGGTTCAGCAGTTGGTGAAAAGATGAATGAACTGATGGATAATACAGAAAAGATGAATTCTATCGTAGAGTTGATTAATTCTATTGCGAGTCAGACAAGCTTACTTAGTTTAAATGCTTCTATTGAGGCGGCTAGAGCAGGAGATGCAGGTAGAGGTTTTGCAGTAGTAGCTGGTGAGATTTCAAATTTAGCGAACCAGACCAGTGAGGCAACTGTAAATATTACTAGGTTAATCAATGGTATCAATTTATCTATTCAGGATGTATTTAAATCAACGAATCAGATGATGGAGAATAATAAATCACAGAATCAAGCTGTAGAGACTATGGCGGGTACGTTTGAAGAAATTCAGAACTGTGTAGGAAATATTCAGGAAGTTAGTTCGAATTTGGAATTAGTTGTAACAGAATTGGTTCGATCTAATGAAGCAATTGTAAATGGAATCAATATGGTTTCATCCGTTACTCAGGAAGTATCCGCTCGTGCAAATGAAACATTAGAAGACAGCGAGAAAAATACGATCGTTGTAGAAGAGGTTTCTGGATCTATCGCTTCTATTAATGAAAAAGCAAAACAGTTAAATGAATAAGGTATAGATGAAGGGAGCCCTAATTTGGACTCCCTTTTATTATTTTTAAAATCATCGTTTGATAGAAATGGCCATTCTATGATAGGTATGACGGATACCACGAATTACTTTTCCATATTCTAAGATGTTTTCTGGAAGGCTCATTCCACCATAGCCAGCATCGCCTAAGTGATGCATATCAGTACCTGTCATTTTACACATAAGAGCGATTTCTCGGATAGTGGCTATATCTGCACCTTCCTGGGAAGTTCCGATTGCAGTAAGAGTCATCTTTCCATTTGAATGAGCTACACAAACGAGACTGCGAATGTATTCCATGGTAATACCAGGAACAGTACCAGGTGCAGGCATAAGGATGACATCAGCTCCAGCTTCACAAAAGGCTTTTACATCATTTTCAGTGATGATATTTTCGCCACCCTCTGATAAAATTCCAGCGGCATGCATTTTTCCAGCAATCAGAGCTACATCATTTCCGAGATGTTCGCGATAAAGCTTCAATGTGTCAGTAATGGCTTTGTTGGTTACACCAATACCAGGATTTCCAGTAAGAACAATGAAATCTACACCCATTTCTACAGCTTTCTTTGCATTTTCTAAAGTTGCTTTACGGCCAGAAGAGAGCTGCCACATTTCAATGGTGTCTACCGTGCTTTCTACATCCTGTTCTAATGGTTCTAAATTAATTCCAACAGGTCGACCAGTTAATTCTTTTATTTTACGAATAACATCTTCTGGTTCTGTTTTTGGTAATCCCTGAATAATAGGATTATTCACATCAAAGATGTTTAATAAAATGATATCAGCACCCATAGATGCAACGAATTCTGCGTTTGTTACATCACCAAGCATTGGCATAATGGTGCCGATGGTTTCGCATACCAGAATGCGTCCTTCACTGGATGCAATAGCTTGTAATAATTCGTCTTTCGACATCTTTTCAAAATCAGATGCAGTACAGTCTAAAAATCGTTTCATGAAAATTACCCCCTCATTTTTTATATTAAAATTATATATGATATATCTTATATATACAATTCTACTTTAGAAGACGGACAAAGAGTTCTTAAAGATTGCGTATCATGGAGAAGATATTTACACATCACGGAGTTTTACAACACGTCCTGCACGTCTACGGCGATCTTCTTCTAAAGCGGCATAATGCTTTCTGGTTGTATTAACATCTTTATGGCCAAGAACATCTGCAACCAGATAGATGTCGCCCGTTTCTTGATATAGTGTGGTGCCATATGTACTGCGAAGTTTATGGGGTGTAATTTTCTTTACATTGGTTACTAATTTGGAATATTTTTTTACAAGGTTTTCTACTGCACGAACAGTAATGCGTTTGTTTTGAAGAGAGAGGAAGAGTGCGTTTGTATGACCTTCTACGGGTGTTATCCCTTTCCGTTCTTCCATATAGTCAGCAAGGGCTTCCATTACTTCGTCTCCAAAATAAACGATAACTTCAGCACCACCTTTACGATGTACTTTAATTCCATTATTTTTAAAATCTACATCATCTAAATCCAGTCCAACACACTCTGAAACACGAATACCTGTACCTAATAACAGCGTTAAAAGGGCCAAATCGCGAGTCTTTGTGCGTTGGTGATACATTTGCTGTCTGGCGGTTAAACTCTCGCCAGATTCCACCTCATCCAATAATTGAGCTACTTCATCCACATCGAGACGAATAATTGTTTTTTCATGGATTTTTGGCATATCTACTTTTACAGCGGGATTCGTATCAATCAATTCATTTTTAAAGTAATAGTTGTAAAAGGTACGGAGAGAAGAGAGTTTTCGTTTAATTGCTCTTTCTTCATTTGTGTGAGCCATTCCATCTTTTTCATAGAGTTTAATGTGATAAAGATATTCTTCGATATCCATAGGTGTCAAACAATCCAAAATCGTAATTGGAATATCTGTAATAGGCAGTTTCTTGCAAATAGGATTGTTTTCATGAAGATAATCAAAAAAACAGCCTAAATCATAAGCATAAGCAATACGAGTACGAGATGCAGTTTTTCCCTCAATACCAATAAAAAATTCTTTGCAGAATCTTGGTAATTTATTCATTAATTCACGAAGATGTAATTCGTTTTTGATATTTATATCTTCGTGATAGGCTTTTTCTTTTTTCATAGTAATTTCACTCCAATTTTGATGAAATCATTATTCTTGATTTGGTTTTGATTTGGTTCGAGGTTCACGTTCAAAACGTTGTGGCCAACCTTTGATGTTACCTTCTATGATGGCATGGAACATACGCTGCTTAGCACCTGGATTTTCCAGATTAATTTGACGAACCAAATCCTTTGCATATTCGCGACGGGTAAGTCCGTCTACAGGACATGGATTTTTTACGGTTGGCACTTCGTATTTATTCATAAATCCAATAACATCTGCTTCAGGTAAGTACATCATAGGTCGTATTACTGTTAAATCCATACGATCTAAATAAGTGACAGGAGAGAAGGAGTGGAAACGTCCTTCGTAAATTAATGATAAGAACATGGTTTCAATAATATCATCCATATGATGAGCATATGCTACTTTATTGCATCCCAATGCTTTAACAGTATCATTTAAGGAACCTTTACGCATTTTAGCGCACAAAGAGCAAGGAGAAGATTCTTTTCGTTCTTCAAAAATAATATTTCCAATATCTGTTTTAGCAATATGATATTCTACATCCAATTCTTCACATAAAGCTTTTATTGGTGTTAAATCAAAGCCCTCAAATCCAAGATCTACCGTAATGGCAATTATTTCGAATTTTTTAGGATAAAAACGTCTTAAACCTGCCAAGGCATATAGGAGAGTGAGAGAGTCTTTGCCACCAGAAATACCGATAGCAATTTTATCACCTTCTTCAATCATATGGTAATCGTCAACAGCACGACGTACATAACTGTATAGTTGTTGTATTTTCATAAAATCCTCCAATTTATTATAGTTTTCTTAGGGTGTTTCATGTATAATGATAAGCATATTATAGCAAAAAACGAATAGTTTGACTAGGTTTTGCGAATAGTTTATATAGAAATAGGAGTAAATAATATGAAATTTGTAATTCAAAGAGTTAAAAATGCATCATGTACCGTAGATAATGAGGTTATTGGTTCTATTGAAAAGGGATTTTGTGTGTTTATTGGTGTTTCTAATGAGGATAACACCGAAATTGCGGATAAAATGATTAAAAAACTCATAGGTATGCGCATTTTCGAAGATGAAAATGGAAAAACAAACCTGGCATTAGCTGATGTAGATGGAAGTTTATTATTAATTTCCCAGTTTACCCTGTATGCAGACTGTAAAAAGGGAAATCGTCCTTCATTTACAAATGCAGGTAATCCTGAGTTGGCTAATAATTTGTACGAATATATTATTGGAAAATGCAAGGAACAGATTCCAAATGTTCAAACAGGAAGTTTTGGCGCAGATATGAAAATTGCATTGTTAAATGATGGTCCATTTACAATCGTGTTAGATTCTCGTGATTTATAGAAGAAAACGAAGAAAATCATAAAATAGTAGAGAAAAAGTCTTCATAAAACATTGATTCTACACATAGTTATTTATTCGCAAAAGCATAGTTTAACGAATAGTT
>CAZDAP010000047.1:0-8579 GCA_964503585.1 uncultured Lachnobacterium sp.
AGTTGTACCAGTATTTTAAAGATGAGAGGTTGTCAGAAAATAGCAGCCTCTTTTTGAATTTATAAGAAAATTTTTTGCTTGAACTTGACTCTGATGTCATGGTTTTTTAAGAGTGGAGGAAGTATAATAAAAGTTAAAATTAAAATACTGGATAAGTAGTTGAGGACGTTATGACAGATAAGCAAATTGGAAATTTTGTAAAAGAGATACGAAAAGAAAAGGACATATCGAGAGGAGTATTGGCATATGGACTGTGTGATGAGGCAACGCTTGCTTATTTTGAGAAGGGAAAACGAAAACTAGATAATTTGCTGATGCAGCGTATATTTGACCGTATTGGAATCGAGGCAGATGAATTTGCGTTTATGATAACGGATGAAGAATATGAGTATTTTCTTTGGAGAGAACATACGTTTGTGGCACTGGAAAAGCAAGATTGGGATGAACTAGAAGTATTGTTAGCAGATAAAAAGATTGCGATTCAGACTATATACAATGAGAAAATTCAGTACCAATATTATTACAAGATGAAAGCAATTTTGCAGGCAGAGAAGTATCAGAATTATAAAATGGCAGTAGATGTATTGGAAAAAGCGATGGAACAAACTATGCAAAATATAGTTACGATAGAGTGGAATAAATTATGTTTGGGAGAACAGGAATTACATATATTGCTATTGTATTTGTACTATGGTGCAAAAGCAGAAGTTCTTGAGAGAGAAGAGCAAAATGAACTCTATCATAAATTAGCCAACTATATAACGAGAGCACATATGGAAGTAAAGAAACTAGCAAAACTCTATCCGAAGTTGGTATGTATATGGATGCATATTACAGTGCTACCACTTTTAGAACGAAAGATGTTATGTGAAACTGCCATTGAAATCTTACAGGAAACCAGACGACTACATGACATCCTAGAAGTATTGCGTTTTTATGTAGAGATATTGGAAGAGGAGAAGGCGGAAACTGTTGTATATTATCAAAAGCATTATGAAAATTTTAAAGATATCTTTTGCGATGCGAGAATTATGTGCGGATTTCGCCCAGAACTCTTGGCTGGGCGTAGGGAGAAACTGTTTTTGATTACGGAATATCTGCGTTCTGTACGCATGGCGAAAGGGATGACACAGGAAGAGGTTTGTTTTGGGATTTGTGAGCCGGAGACCTATTCTCGCATAGAGACAGGGAAACATGCACCTGTGAAAACGAATCTGTATCGACTGGCAGAGCGTCTGGGAATTTCGTGGTGCTTTTATCGAGGGGAAATCGAAATGGGCAGTCTGGAAACATATCGGATGTATCAGTTGGTGAAAAAATGTACAAACAGGGGACAGGATGAAAAATGTTTGTATTGGTTAGGAGAATTAAAAAGTCTTTTGAATATGTTGAATCCTGTCAATGTACAGTATGTAGAGTTCATAAAAATAGATACAGAACGTGTATTGGGAAGAGTGGATGTGGAACAGGAATATAGACGATTAGAAGAATTGTTAATGCTGACAACAACATTGCCAGTAGATAATCAATTTCGGTATTATTCTCAAACGGAATTGGAAATATTAGGTGAGATGGGAAAAATGATGTATTTGCAAAAGAATTATGAAGAAGGGATTTTGCTTTTAAAGCGTGTTATTCGAAATCAAAGAAAAAGCAAGATAAGATGGGATTATAGGTGGAATGGAATTGAATTTGTTTTGAGGATTTTAGCTGATTTATATTTCGGGTCACAAAGATACGAAGAAGCGAATGATATCTCAAATTATGTTAAGAGTAGAAATTTGAGACAAGGGGAAGCAGTCTGTCTACCGCATTTACTAGATTGTATAGCTGATAATTATGAACATATGGGCGAGCAGTACAGTATGCTATATATGAAACTGTACCGCCAGATCTATTATGTAACTGATTTTTTTGAATTTAAAGATTTTTATGAATTTATAGAAAAGTATTATAAAGAAAAATTTGATCCGAATATTAAATGGTATTAATCATCTGTTTTGTTTTCTTTGTGACTATAGGTTTCGATTTCATTTTTTTCATAATGTGTGACCTCCTTTTGTACAATTCTACATCGTATCAGAATATCTGATAAATGTGAATGACATTAGAGTCAAGAGAGTTTGACTCTGATGTCATGGTTTTATATTAAAATAAGAGTTACAATAAATCAAAAAAAGTAGAGGAGGAAATGATTATAAAGAAACTGAGAAAAATTGCATTTGTAATAATGACGGCATTATTGATTAATTTCTGTGGGAATACTACAATTATGGCAGGATCAATGAATGTAGGTGAGCAGAGTGGGGAAGTAAAAGTTTGGGCAACAGATGTACTTGTTTCAAGTGAATATCGTATGGATGATACATACATTTCCATTTATGATTCATTATATTGGATGGTGGATTGTAAGATATATGGATATAAGTAAGATAAAAATTAGAAATTCTTCAAACTTTGGTTGTCAGGCGGGAAAATATAATGTTGCAATAACTGAGAAAGGAATGGTGGTTCCTTGTCACATGATGAGCAGAGATGCTTTCCCGGAGTATTGGTATGAAGACTATATAAAAGATGTAATGAATGGAAATCAAAAGAATTATATAGATTCTGTTAATAGAATTGGAGCTATTCTTAAACAGAGTAATAGTGAATTTGGTGAAATATATTGTAGTGGTTTTTGTGATGTTGGGAGGTAGGGAATTGTATCGTTATATTATAAAAGATAAGAAATCGTATGCTATATATGTTATTTTTCTAATTATTTCATCTGTAACGAGTGTTTTTTTTGCATTTGTTTTAAGTGAGATTTTTAACTGTGCAGAGGAAAAAAATCTAGAACGTTTACTAGCAGTGTTGTTTTTTGGGGTATTATTTTTAATTGTGTCTGTGTCATGTGGGTATATTTATGGAGTTGTTAAAAATAAACTTCTTTGTAATGCACGTCAAGAGTTAAAAAAAGATCTTTTTCAGAAGTTGTTATATAAAAATGTACTTGAATTTGAGGAGAAAAGTCTCGGAGAGTACATGAATGAATTGCAGAATAACCTAAATCTGTATGAGGAATTATATTTTAAGAATATATTACAGATACCCATGGTAGCATTGTCTTTTATAGTAGCGGTAATTGTATGTGTGTATATCAGTCCGATTATACTTTTCGTAATTCTTGTTATTGGGGTGCTGATCTCTGTAATGGTAAAGAAACTCGGAAAACTTTTAGAGAGAACGACAGCGGCCTATGCAGAACAGTCGGGAGTTTATGCAAGCGAAATCAAGGACGATTTTCAGGGACACCGTACAATCTGTGTGTATCATTTATATGAGAAAATTATAGAAAAGCACCATCAAGCGAATCAGATGCAGGAAGAAGCAAAAAAGAAAAGTGAGAACGCTCGAACACTTTTCTTGTCTTTGAATGAGTTAGCAGGATTGGCATCAACAATTCTCATCATGGCAATTGCAGCTTTTTTTTCTATTCGTGGTGATTTTAGTATTGGTATTGTGATGGCATTTGGACAACTTTCTGGAAAAATCATATCTCCGATTATGACAGCATCTGATACATGGGTACAATTTCAATCATCTAAGACTTTGACAAAGAACTACTATTCCATTTTGCAAGATGCTAAAATGGATGAAAGTGGAGTGAAAAAGCAAGTGCTAAATGGGGATATAGAATTGAGCAATGTGTGTTTTTCATGGGGTAAGAATCAGATTTTGGATAAGTTTTCAGAAGTTTTTGAACGAGGAAAGAAGTATTTGATTGTAGGGGAGAGTGGCAAAGGAAAGAGTACACTTCTTCATATAATTGCTGGTTTATATCCGATAGAAGAAGGAAATATATTGGTTGGTGGAACATCTTTTAGGGAGGCTGATGCTGTATCTTTAAATCGTCAGATTACGTTGGTTGGTCAAGATGTTTTTCTGTTTAATGAATCTATTCGTAATAATATAACATTGTTTGATGAATGTTCGGAAGAAAAACTGCAAACGGTTATAAAGCAGTGTGGATTAGAAAGCATGATTCATGAGTTGCCAGAAGGAGTGGATACCATTATTAAAGAAAATGGTTCGAATTTTTCTGGTGGCGAAAAGCAGAGACTAAATTTGGCTAGAGCTTTAATAAAAGATTCACCTATTATTTTGTTAGATGAAGTGACTGCAAATCTTGATTTGACAACTGCGAATTTTATTGAGGAGATGATAGTATCATTAGAAGGAAAGACAGTTATTTCGGTATCTCATAAAATGCCAAAAGAATTGCAGGAGCGTTATGATAGAGTTATCCGTTTATTGTAATTGAGATGTTTTATGATAAGCTGTTTGAAATGGAAATGGGTGTATGTACACCACGAAAATAAAATGGTATTATATTTATCATGAAGACAGTACAGAGACAGTTGCAAAAAGCAAAATTACATATTTCAGTTCGTAATCTTGTAGAATTTATTTTTAGAGAAGGGGATATCGATAATCGTCGAGGTCAGTTAGCAAATCCAGAGGCGATGTTGGAAGGGTCGAAAATCCATCGCAAGATTCAAAAATCTAAGGGTGCTACGTATCATGCGGAAGTGCCCTTAAAGCATTTGGTAGAAACGGAGTTATATGAATTAACGATCGATGGACGTGCAGATGGTATTTTTGTCAATGATGAAGGGCTTACCGTTATTGATGAAATTAAGGGTGTTTATATGAATCTGGATCGATTGGAACAGCCGATTTATGTTCATCAGGCACAGGCGATGTGCTATGCCTACATCTTTGCGCAGCAGAATCAATTGGAACAGATTGCGGTGCAGATGACCTATGTGAATTTGGATATTGAGACCGTCAAGTATTTTCAGCAGGAGTTTTCTTTTGAAGAATTGACAGAGTGGTTTGAGAACTTAATCGATAGCTATAAAAAGTGGGCAGACTTTGAGGTGGAATGGAAACAAAAGCGTCAGGCTTCGATTAAAGGATTAGAGTTTCCTTTTGACTATCGAGAAGGGCAGAAGAAACTAGTATCGGATGTATATCGCACCATAAATCGTGGAAAGAATCTGTTTATTCAGGCACCCACAGGAGTTGGGAAGACCATTTCTACGATTTTTCCAGCCGTAAAAGCTGTAGGAGAAGGTTTGGCGGATAGAATCTTTTATTTGACGGCGAAAACCATTACTGGTACGGTGGCTAAAGAGACATTTCAACTTTTGCGAGAAAAGGGGTATGTGGCAAAGACCATTCAGTTGACGGCAAAAGAGAAGTTGTGTCTTTGCGAAGAGATGGAGTGTAATCCAATTCATTGTCCATATGCAAAGGGGCATTTTGACCGTGTAAATGATGCGGTGTTTGAATTGTTGCAGGAGAGTGATTTATTTACTCGAGAGGATATCTGGGCACAGGCAGAGAAGCATCTGGTTTGTCCTTTTGAATTGAGTCTGGATGTATCTAGTTGGGTAGATAATGTGATCTGTGATTATAATTATGTATATGATCCTAATGTGTATTTGAAACGATTCTTTCAGGAGGGCGTAAAAGGAGAGTATATTTTTCTGGTAGACGAGGCCCATAATCTGGTAGAACGTAGCCGAGAGATGTACAGTGCCTGTCTTTATAAAGAGGATTTTCTGGCTATGAAAAAATTATTAAAGCCATATAGCAAGAAAATCGAAAAATATTGCGAGCGATGCAATAAGATTATGCTGGAACTGAAGAGAGAATGTGAAAATTATCAGATGTTAGAGCATACGGGAACTTTATCCTTTGCATTACTTTCTTTAGCAGATGAGTTAAGTAACTTTTTACAGGCACCAATGGAGTTTGCAGGTAGGAAGGATGTGTTAGAATTCTATTTTAACATTCGAAACTATCTGCGTGTAGAAGAGGAAAGCTGTGGAGATGAAGGCTATGAGCTGTATTGTGAAATACAAGAGGATGGACGTTTTATGATTAAGCAATTTTGCGTAGATCCATCCATGAATTTGCAGAAAAGAATTGAAAAGGGTGTGTCTACTATTTTCTTTTCCGCCACATTACTTCCAATCCAGTATTACAAGGATTTGCTGAGTACCGATAAAGAAAATTATGCGATTTATGCGGAAAGCACATTTAAAGAGGAACAGAGATTGCTTTTGTTTGGAAATGACGTTAGCACAAAATATACCAGAAGGAATCGTGTCGAATTTTGTCGAATGGCAGAATATATCGTGAAAACCATTCATTGTAAGAAAGGGAACTATATGGTGTTTTTCCCATCATACAAACTGATGCAGCAGGTATATGATGTATTCATGGAATTGGACGGCGGACGGGCAGAATCCATCTTGCAGGAAAGTGGTATGAAAGAAACTGCGCGAGAAGAATTTCTCACAGCATTTGAAAAAGAATACGATACCTCTTTTGTAGCGTTTTGTGTCATGGGCGGTATCTTTAGCGAAGGCATTGACCTGACTAATGACAAATTAATTGGGGCCATTGTGGTAGGCACAGGTCTTCCACAGATTAGTAATGAGCGTGAGATTTTAAAGAACCATTATGAGGAACGTTCTGGAAATGGATTTGATTATGCTTTCCGTTATCCAGGATTGAATAAGGTGTTGCAAGCCGCAGGACGAGTGATTCGAACTACAGAAGATAGAGGAATTATTTTACTTTTAGATGACCGCTTTCTTCAATCGGATTATCAATATCTGTACCCAAGGGAGTGGAGTGATCGAAAAACTTGTAATGTAAACACAGTTGAAGCGATAATCGAAAATTTTTGGGAAATGAATTAGAGTGATAAAAAACAGAGGTGTTCGCAAAGAAACCTCTGTTTTTTAATGTATAATTCGATTATTAAATTAAGATTATACTTCTGGGAGGAGTTTTAAGAATTCCTCTGTAGAAGCAGAAATTGGAAATGCAGTGTTTACGGATGCTACCATTTGACGAACAGGAAGTTTTTCTTTGGTATGGATGATAAACAAGTCCTTATCGTCTTCTTCTAAACAGTAGTCTGGTACGAATGCAACACCGAGACCAATGCGTGCTAGATCGATTAATAAGTCATTACTATTTAATTCAATATCTGGTACCAGTTCTAACTGGTGCTGAATAAATAAATTGTGTAAAAATTCACTGGTAGTACTCTGTCGACTGAGCATCATTAAAGGATGCGTTTTTAATTCTTCAAAGGTCATTTCCTTTGAGCCAAAATCAAAGTACTCTGGATTTGCCACAAAAACATCATGGAAGTTTGCAATGGTCTTCTGAATGTATTCGTGGTTCAAATGTTTATTAGGGAAGTTTGTTACAATCAAATCGACTTTACGCTGATCCAAAAGTTCTACACATTGAATAGAGGTAGCATTTGTAACTTTAATTGGTACATTTGGAAATTTCTGATGGAATTTTTTCAAATAAGGTACCAGAAAGTAGCGACAAATGGTATCGCTGGCTCCAATATGAAGTTGTCCCAAACCTAAGGTGCTAGAATCTAATAACTGGCTTTCGCCTCGGGAAATCAGATTCATAGCAGGTTCGATATGTTTTAATAATAAACTGCCTGCAGGAGTCAGTTGTACTTTTTTTGTACTACGAATGAAGAGTGACTGTCCAAGTTTCTTTTCCAGTGTTTTAATGGACTGGCTAACCGCCGACTGTGATATGTAGAGTTTCTTGCTAGCTTCCGAAAAACTAAGGGAAGATGCTACATAATAAAAAACTTTATAAAGTTCATAGTTGATATCCATAGATTACCTCGCTATAATATATAGGCGCGCTTTTTAGTTTCTGTAGAAATATTATAAGACGTGCTTATAAAACTGTCAATAAAATATAATATATACAAATGAAAATGGAGAGATTATGAAAAAATCGATTGTAGCAACTCTTGGCGGAGTGGCTTTGGGAATTATTATGATGGTAGGAGTATTTTTCGTTTTGAACATGGAACCAGTAAACGAAGATGTGATGGCGCAAAATACTGTGAAAAATGAATCGGAAAATGATGTAACAGTTGTGGATGATGAAGCAATAGATGATAATCTGTTAGCAGTTGAAATGGAAACGGAAGAGGGAACTGAAATTTTGGAGGATAGCGAATCTCCACAGGATGAAGTAGAAAAGAGTACAACAGTTGCAACGACACAGTTACCTTATTATATAAAAGTAAATAGACAGGCAAACTGCGTGACAATATATACATTGGATGCTGACGGCAACTATACGGTTCCAGTAAAAGCAATGGTATGTTCTGTTGGTTTAAATGGAAAAACACCCCTTGGGGTTTCAAAAATCACAGATAAATATACATGGAGATTGCTGTTTGGGGATACATATGGACAGTATTCCGTAAGATTTAATGGGCATATTCTATTCCATTCAGTTCCATATTTAACAACATCGAATGATACACTAAAAGAAGGGCAGTTTAACCTTCTTGGGGAACCAGCTTCCTTAGGGTGTATTCGATTATGTGTAGCAGATGCCAAATGGATTTATGACAATTGTGCAAAAGGAACGGTAGTAGAGGTATATGATAGTGCAGACCCAGGGCCACTTGGAAAGCCATCTATGCCAAAAATCAGTGCCGACAGTCCATTTAGAGGCTG
>CAZDAP010000048.1:0-8570 GCA_964503585.1 uncultured Lachnobacterium sp.
CTGTAACTTTAATGGTAATTTCGTTTGAAATACCCCATGTTACGATACATGGATGATTATAATTCTGAGCAATAAGTTCTTCCATCTGTGCAAGCGTATTCGCATTGCCACCTGGCATGTGGTGTGAGATATATGGGATTTCTGCCCAAACAATCATACCTTCTTTATCACATAAATCATAGAAATACTGGTCATGCTGATAATGTGCAAGACGAATGGTATTTGCACCGATTTCTTTGATAAGTTCCATATCAAGTTCCATGTTTTCATGGTTAATTGCATTACCGATTGCTTTCCAGTCCTGATGACGGGACACGCCATGAAGATTATATGCTTTTCCATTTAAATAGAAACCTGTCTTTGGATCAAACTTGATAGAACGAATACCACATGTACTAGTTACTTCGTCTACAACTTTGCCACCCTTTGACATTGTTGCAGTAACTGTGTAAAGGTATGGGTCTTCTAAACCATTCCAAAGATGTGGATTTTCTACTACAAAGTTTACAGAATCTCCAGCACCTGAATCTACTACTTTGCCCTCTGCATCTGCGAGAACGATTTTAATTTCAACATCTTTTGATTTTGTATATGTATCAACACGAACTTCTGCTTTGTCGCCCTTTACTTCTGGAGTAATTTTGATCCCTTTACTTCCACAGTAATCCAAATCAAAATGATCTTTATTTACTACAAGCCATTCTACATCACGATAAATACCACCATAGAAAGTAAAGTCTGCCATCTGTGGATATACACGGTCATTTTTGCTGTTATCAACTTTTACCACGATTTTGTTCATGTCTTTGATAACATCTGTTACATCTACACGGAATGTAGAATAACCACCATCATGCTGTGCAACTACTTCTTTGCCATTCAATACAACGTTTGCAGTCGCATTTACACCATGGAACTGTAAATATACTACTTCATTTTCTTTGTCATACTCTGGAGCAGCTACTTCTGTTTCATAAGTACATGTACCACGTCTGTAATCACCACCCCCATCTTGTCCATCAAGGGCGTTCCATGTGTGTGGCAAATCAAGTTTGGTCTGGCTACCATCTAAATCTGTGAATAACCAGTTTTTCATGAATGTTGTTGTTTTTCTCATATTACCTCTCCCATTTTATTATATTTGATCTTTATATATACTGTTTTAATTCTTCGGAAGTACCTTCAATTACATCAATTGAATCCTTCACCTGTTCTGCAAACTGTAAATTGCTTTCACTCAACTCTCGTACCTGTTCCGCACTGGCTGTTACTTCTTCTGTAGCAGCGGAGAGCTGTGTAATATTTTCTACAATCTTATTATTTGCATCCAAAAGTCCATAAATCTGTTGGTCAACACCATTGATATCTTCGATTAATGTAGCCATGTTCGTATTCAGATTCTCAAATGCAACGGAAGCATCTGAAATCTTCTGATTCTGCATTTCTGTGGCTTCTATTGAACTAGCCACAGATGCCACTACTTCATTTGCATTTTCATTCAATTCGCTAACAATTCTTGTGATTTCCTCTGTTGATACACGAGTCTGTTCTGCCAATTGACGAATCTGGTCTGCAACCACCGCAAAGCCACGTCCTGCCTCTCCAGCACGAGCACTCTCGATGGAAGCATTTAAGGCTAACATCTTGGTCTGGTTGGAAATATTTAAAATCATACCAGTGATTTCTTCTACTTCTTTTGTCTTATTCTGAAGACGCGTCATAGAGGAAGTTACCTGATGATTTGTGTTAGCAATCTGAACTGACTGCTCTTTTAACTCCTGCATCACCACGATATTATCCTGAATACTCTGATTTGACTCTACAGCGATGTCTACCATTTTCTTAGAACGTTCACCAGTCTCTTCAATGGCCATCTGAATATTCTGTGTCATGGAATTCTGCTCTTCAATACTCTCTGCTGTCATATTTGCTGCAGTTGTAATTTCCTGCATGCTATAGGCTACTGACTGAGTTGTATCTACCAATTGTCCAATCAACGAAGCGCTTTCTTCTGCTTTTATCGACACTGTCTTTGATGTGTTCACGATACCATCAAAAACTTCCTGCTGTTTTTCACTTTGTACTGCTACCGATCCAAGCGCATGATCACTGAATAATTTTGTATTGGTACTTACCTTAATCAATACAAATACAAAGAATAAAATCACAAAAACACTAATCATAGTATCTACGTTTAAAGATGCTGGATTCGTTTTGATTCTACTCACAATAATGGATAGATAAATAATACCATATGCAATTGCTCCAATCTTAAATGACTTTGTATCATAATATGGAACCAAAAGTGCCAATACTGCAAACATACAATAAAAGACAAAGGTGGCATCTGTCGTAATGCCCAACACAAGTACTTCTATTGCAGTTTCCACCATCACAATCAAATATAATTTATTACTAGCACGATTCTTAAAATATGTAATAAAGTTCAACAAAATAAATATGACCGTCAAACCAATAATGGCATACACCACTGTCATTTCAATCATATTTGAGAAAGTCTTTAACCAGGCAAAGCCAACGAAGAGAGCCCACATCATCGTCGTAGAGATGATATAAAACCGATTCATCAACTTATAACGTTCCCCAACATCGTTAAATCGAAAATCGTTCTGAGACTCTGCCTCCTTGTTCCTTGCTATACTTCTCCCAAAAGCCATATAACCCTCCGCATACTTTCAACTAAAAAGTAAACACTTTTATTCATTATACTATAAATTTTGTTTGCTTTAAAAGATACAAATTGACGTAATTTGTATGCTTTACGAAATTTTACTACAAAAAAGGACGGAAAACTCCGTCCTTCTCATAACTACCTATAATAATTTAATTCCATTTACTTCACATTCTTCTACTACATCTGCTGGCCATAGTGAACTCTGTACTTCACCAATATGTGCTTTTCTAAGGAAAAACATACACATACGCGACTGTCCAATACCGCCACCGATGGTATATGGAAGTTCATCCTTTAATACTGCTTTATGGAATGGTAACTGTGCTCTATCTAAACAGTTTGCTTTTTCCAACTGTTCCATAAGCGCTTTTCTATCTACACGGATACCCATAGAGGATAATTCCAAAGAAATATCTAGCACTGGATAATATACAATAATATCAGCATTTAATGCCCAATCATCATAGTCAGGGGCACGACCATCATGTGGTTCTCCTGATGCTAATTTATCGCCAATCTGCATCAAACATACAGCACCCTTTTCTTTGCTGATTAAATATTCTCTCTCTTTACCAGTCTTATCAGGATACATATCTTCCAATTCCTGTGTAGTAATAAAGAAGATTTCCTTAGGTAAAATCAAATCAATATAATCATACTGAATTGCCATAAACTGCTCTGTTTTTCTAAGACACTTATAAATAGTACGAACAGTTTCTTTTAAGTATTCTAAATTTCTATCTTCCTTTGAGATAACCTTTTCCCAATCCCACTGGTCTACAAAAATCGAATGAATATTATCTGTATCTTCATCACGGCGAATCGCATTCATATCGGTATAAATACCTTCACCCAATGTAAATCCATATTTCTTTAACGCATAACGTTTCCACTTGGCAAGAGAATGTACAACTTCCGCAGGCTTATCATCCTGCTCCTTGATTCCAAAAGAAACTGGTCTTTCATAACCATTTAAGTTATCATTCAAACCGTCCATTGGATCTACAAAAAGTGGTGCCGACACACGCGCCAAACGAAGTCTCTGTGCCAAAAGCCCCTGAAAGAAATCCTTTATCGTCTTTATCGCAATCTGAGTATCATGTAAATCCAACTCAGACTCATAATTCTTTGGAATAATTAAACGTTCCATACCTACTACCTCGTTATAAAAAGATATTTCTATTATACATAAAGGTTATACAAATTCAAGATTTTTTTGTGCTGGGATTTATATAGATTTTTTATGGAATATATAACTTATATGCCTGCTTCAATCCCAATGCCACCTTTGCAAAAGCATTATCGCCGTTATGATAATAATCTTCACGTCCAGCATAAGCGAATAATTTTCAATATACATTAAGTCCCACTTTAACTTATCCAGTTTGTCGGTATCATATTGTCCACGCACCTGAGCATAACCTGTCAAGCCCGCTTTTACCTTTGTCCGAAGTACAAATTCTGGAACCTGCCTGCAATTCTCTGCAATCAGTTCTGGACGTTCTGGACGTGGTCCTACAATACTCATATCCCCCTTTAAGATATTTATAATCTGTGGAAGCTCATCAATTTTATACTTTCGGATGATACGACCGACTTTTGTGACACGCGCGTCCGCTTCATGTGATAAACATGCACCTGTTTCCATCTCACTTCCCACTATCATACTGCGAAATTTATAAATTCGAAACTCTTTTAAATCTTTTGTACATCGAATCTGTGAATAAAAAACAGGACCACCATCTTCTAATTTGATAGCAATGGCTGTAAAGAGTATAACTGGAGATAACACAAACAGCGCAATCACACAACATCCAATATCCATACATCTCTTTAAGAAAGACATCGCCTTTCCAATCCCGAATTTTGTACAATAAAATACTGGTCTGTCGCCATCTTGTGCAATCCCCGATGTACGCATCAAAATATCCGATAACTTTGCTGTTGTATAAACCGTGATATCTTTCTCATAGCATAACTTTAACCAATCATTACGCTGCTGTGCTGGTATATCAAACAAATATACCGCATCATAATCGGTTAACACCACTTCTTCGATGGTATCCTCTGCTCTTACATATAATATACGATCTGGTTTTGGATGCTTCAGCTTTGTTACATAATTTATAATTAACAGTACCGCAAGAATAGACAATAAATTCCAGCATAACATCCAAAACATCCGCCAGCAAAATATCTGTATATTCTGATACAATTCAGTTGCCAGCAGGAAAAAGAATGTAACCATATCCACAACCGTACATTTGATAAGCAGACTCAGTGCAAACTCATACCTTAAATATACTCTCTGGCTATGTGAGCGAAAAACAAACAGTACATGCAGCATCATAAAGGCAATATATCCAAACATACATTTCTGCAGCATAGGCGATACATTTCCCCATGAAAATTCCATGATATGCTCTCCGCCTATACAAATCCAATATTCAATTGTAAACAATACAAACAGCAAAAACATACGTAAAAAACCATATCTGCTCTTTGTTACAATTCTATATGTACTTTTCATTATTATATTCCCGACTTTATCCTAAATACCACTTACTCTGCAGCCAGTACTGCCTGTATCTTCTCTTTTGCAGTCTCAATATCTGACTCATTTGGAATCATGACATATGCATTCGAATTTGGAGTAGTAAACGTAGCAGCTCTACCATTTGACCCTGTCACTGCAAAAGTCTCCATACTCCACTCACCCGGATTCATCAACTGCATCTTCACCAGTTCATATATTTCCTCTGGCTGCATATTCGTTTGGAAAGTACCTTCCACTGCATCCAAAACCTCTGTATAATTATATAAAAGTTCTGTAGACATCAATTTATCTACCATGGCTGTAACCACAGCCATCTGATTTCTTCCACGCTGATGGTCTCCATCTGTAAACGCATATCGCTCTCTTGCAAAAGCCAATGCTTCTAATCCAGTCAAATGGTTCATTCCTTTTTCGTAATGCTTAATTGGCTCTACCGTAAACTCCTGTTCCGAGTACACATCTATGCCACCCAAAGAATCAATAATTGCTTCAAAACCACTGAAATTCATGCGCACAAAATAATCAATTTCCACATCATAAAGCATTTCTAACGCACCAATAGAATTATCCACACCATACAAAGCTGCATGGGTCAACTTATCTTTTGCACCATTGCTATTCGGTAGGGCTACATAATAATCCCTTGGCGTATTAATCAATTGAATCTGTTTTGTTTCTGTATTAACAACAGCTAAAATATTTACATCACTGCGGCTAACAACAGAAACATGTCCCCAGACATCAATACCACTGATGTAGACAACAAACTGGTTCAAATCATTTTCTTTTTCATTTACCAACTGAATATAATCAATTACTTCGTGAGAATAAATAACCTTTGTCTTATCTAAAAAATCCTCATATCCTTCCGTATCCGCAATTACATCCAAATAGGCACTATTGATAATCATTGCCTTCACCGTCTTGGAATACAATGCATCCACCATCGCTGTAGGTGAAGAAAACTCATGAAAACTTAACTTGCCACCTGCGCTCGTATTGATTTCCTCCATAACGACCGATGCATTCTCATTTTCCTTATCCAAATATGCAATAAGCACTTGGCACAAATCTGTGATTTCCTCCACCTCACTATCTGCCAACACAACCACTGCCATATCAATGCGTACCTCTTCTGGATGATCTGTTACTACTTCAATTGTATGATTTATCCTATATAACGCCACAGCACCATAGATAAGTACCACAACAACTATCACCAGAACAACTGCTAAAACAGAAAACAATACAACCTTCTTCTTTTTGTTAACTTCCTTCTTCATGAAATTCTCCTGCTACTCCACACCAATTACTAAATCAAATCGATCTTTCATCGCCTTTGTATATTTCTCTCGATTGCTAGATGCAATCAACATCGGAGCATACGCATCTCTACCACTAATACGATACATAAAATCATACTCTCCAAAATGTTCCTTATACTCCTCTGCAAATTGTAAAATTCCGCTTTGCACCTCTAAAATGCCCTCTTGATTTGCATCCTTTTTGCCAAAACAAAACGATACCTTTTCGTCCTTCCAATCAAATCCTACAAACTGAGGCTGAGGAGAAGACAATAATAACTCCCAGAATACGTTATAATCTTTGTTCAAATCATGTCTTTTTGCTAAATCTCTGTTATGAGACAGAGAATACAGATACGAAACTAATTTTCCAGTCTGTAAAAATGTCTCACTGGCATCCTGTTCTGCGTTATGCATGGTATTCGTACCAGCCAAAATACCTACCACTTCACAATCCAGTTTCCACACATGATTTACCAAATGATTTAATGCTATCGCACCACTGCCTGCCCAGCCAATATCTACAGCTACAACCTTTTCGCATCCGTCTAACATTTCCGAATAATACTGCTTTGCGGCTTGGTGTTCTCTATCATAGGACAAAAGCACTTCATCCCAATGTTCCAATAAAAATGCCTTTATACCCTTTACATTATCCGACGTAAGCACCGCTTTACGAAGACTTCGCTCTGGAAGTTTACATAACAAATGCTCTAACTCCATGGATTTAAAAATCTCTTCCAAAGATATACCCTGATTCACTTTGTGATACAGGAATCTTCTAAAATAATCATATCTGTCCGAAGAAGCCATCAGCTTTGTCGCGACCTTTCTTGACCAAAGAGCATATTCTATACGCTCATCCGGATATAACTTCCTATACACCTGACTCAAAATATCTCCATCTCGAGAAAGAAACAGAATCTTGTCAATCTGATTCTGTTTGCAATACTCATGGATAAAATTGCAATATCCTACGACAAAAAAACCACCATAGATATATCCATACTCGTACTCCATAGAATGTTTATATGCACCACAATTCAGATGTGTATTCACCAAACCACGATAGGCACCACCTACAATCGGCGACATATCGTAAGGGCGATACAATAAACACTTCTTGTTCACATTTGGATAATAACAAACATCAAAACCTGCTTTCTTTGCACGCTTCACATCACTATGCTCATTATCACCGATATGGATAGCTTCCTTCTTCTTTAAATTTCGCTCTTTTCTTACCAACTGAAAAAGTTCACCTGAACCCTTATTTTTGTTATACTCACAAGAAACATATAACTTCTCAAAACCTGTATATCCATTCTTTTCTAACATCTGACGCAAAAAGGATTCCGACAAATACATATCAGAAATAATCACGATATGCTTTCCTAACTGTAACAAACGCTGATATACTTCCTGCATAAATGGATTTGCATAGCAAAAGGATAGTTCTAATTCCTGTTCTATCTGCATCCCTTTTTCTGCAGGAATCCCCGTCTTCTCCTCTAGAAGTTCCCATATTTCCTGAAGTGTAACTTCAAAGGACTCTTCCTCCTTATATTTCTGCCATCTGGCTTCACCCTCTGTTTCCATTCGAATACGACGGAAATCCATATATCCTAATTTCTCGCCGATAAAATAGAACAAATCTGCCGGCTCTGCAAATGGACGAAAAATCAGAGTATCAAAAATATCAAAGGATATGGTATTGTATTGTGACAATTTCTCTATGTATTCTTCTACCTTTGGAGAAAAAGAACTTTCTGGTTTATCCTCATGTAAATTCTTTTCTTCAAACATCTCCATAGCAGGAACACTGCCCAGGAAACGACAAAATAAAATATAGTATGCAAAATTCAACCAAAACAAATAGACCCATGATATTACCTTTTTCATACCTGTGGCATTATCATGCATCTTATGGTATCTGGCTTTGATGCCAGGATGCTTATTTACAAATAGGTTATATAGTTTTAATCGCATACTTTTCCTTTCATTTGGCGTTATT